>JBDQOY010000060.1:0-2729 GCA_040260935.1 Pirellulales bacterium | reverse complement strand
GCACTGAGGCAAGCTGCCGCCACTGCTCAACCTCGCTCCCAAGCCAGCCGGCCGCCTGCCGCCGAATGGCTGCGGGCAGTTCGTCGGCAGGCCCCTGCCAGTCACCCCGAACCGACGCATAGACGAGCGACTGCCCTGCCGGGGCGTAGCCGCTGGCCACGGCTGAGGGCACCGTCAGATTATCGATCGGCCCGGCGGCAGCCGGTTCGGCTGAGACGATCAGTGTCCGTCCGCAGGCAGGCTGGCTGTCGGCAGCGAAGGCGACAAGCGTGGTTGCCTTGAAGGCGGGCGGCTGCCATGTGTCTTGCAGACCAGCCGGCAGCAGCGCGGCAGCCGCGGTGGCATCAGTGGCAAGCACGATTGTGGCGGCGGCCAGATGCCGCCCGTCGCTGAGCGTCACGACGCCTCCGCCTGCATCAGCATGCTCAAGCCGCGTCACCAGCGTGCCGAGTTCCACCACCTTGGCAGGCAGCGAGGCCGCCAGTTGCTGGGGGATTGACGCCATGCCCCCGGCCGGCAGACAGGCCCGGCCTTGTGAGAACATCGCAAAGGTGAATCCAAACACTGTTTCAGCCGTGGCGAGTTCCCGCTCAAGAAAGACACCGCCAAAAAACGGTTCAAAGAACAGCCGAATGAACTCGGCCGAGAAGCCCCGGGCCTCGAGGGCTGCCCGGGTCGTGCGTTCCTCAGCCGGCGCAGCGGCTGCGGGATCGATCCGGCCCTGCCGCACACCGCGAATCATTTCACTCCGCAGCCGGGCAGTCCGGAGGCCGTCGGCGATGCCGACGGCACCGGTGAGCACCGAACGAATCGCTGCCGCCGGCCGCCGCCACGGATCGCTGACCGGCCGCAGCCGACCGCCACTGGCAACGAGCGCGCCGGGCTCAAAACAGCCCAGTTGCAGCCCACCATGATCGAGAAACCGTCGGCCCTCGGGATAGGCATCAAGATAAACTTGGAAGCCCCGGTCGATCCGGAAGCCATCGACCGTGTCCGTCGCCACTCGGCCGCCTGGCCCAGCCGCCGCCTCGAGGATCTGTACCCGGCGGCCTGCCGCCGTCAGCGTCCGACCACAAGCCAGCCCAGCCAGTCCCGCGCCGACGATGATGCAGTCAACCTTCTCCACAACGTCTCCCTGCATGCCGTGCCCCGACCACCGTCCACCGCCGCCTTACAGCGGCCGGACAATCGACTGGCTCCGCCAGTAGTCAAACAGCGTCTCGATCGAGTTGACCCCACCGCCAACACCGCTCTTGTTGACGCCGCCGTATGGAACACCCTTGGGGAACAGGTTGTGAGCATTGATCCAGCTGTTCCCGGCCACCATGGACTCAGCGACCCGGGCGGCCCGGCCCAGATCAGTGGTCCAGACACTATTGGCCAGGCCGTAGTCGGTATCGTTGGCCAGCGCCACCGCCTCATCTTCCTGCTCAAAGGTGGTCAGGTACGCGACCGGGCCGAAGATTTCCTCCCGGGCGGCAATGTTGTCGAGTGAGCCCGCCAGCAGGCAGGGTTTCACATAGTAGCCGTCGCGGCCGGCAACCTCCGCGATGCCACCGGGCACCACTGCGTCGGCCCCTTCCGCAACGCCCTTTTCGACGTAGCCCAGCACCCGCTCACGTTGCTTGGCATTGACGAGCGGCCCCATCGTGGTGCCATCGTCAAGCTGGTAGCCGACACTGACCTGCTCAACCGCCTGCCGGCAGGCGGCGACGAAATCGTTGTAGATCGACTTGTGAATCATCCAGCGGGTCGCATCGCAGCAGATCTGGCCGGTGTGGAAGGTGATTGCCCCCACGAGTTGGCGGGCCGTCGCCTCAACATCGACATCCTCAAAGACGACCGCCGCCCCCTTGCCACCAAGTTCCAACTTCACCGGCACCAGATTCCGGCCACAGGACTCACCAACCAGGCGGCCAACTTCCGGCGATCCGGTGAAGGACATCCGCTTGATCCCGGCACTGGCCGTAAGAGCCGCGCCAGCCACCCTGCCAAGGCCCGGCACCACGTTCACCACCCCCTCAGGCATTCCGCTTTCACGAGCCAACTGAGCGACAAAAATCGAGGACAGCGGCGTGTCCTCAGCTGGCTTGACCACCACGGTGTTGCCGGCGGCAAGCGCCGGGGCAATGCCCCAGCCCATCAGCAGCAAAGGAAAGTTCCAGGGGAAAATGAACCCGCAGGCCCCCCACGGATTCCGCAGGGTCCAGGCTTCATGTCCCGCAACGGCCAACTGACTCCGCCGCTGGACGTGCTGGGCCATGTCAGCGAAGAACCGCAGCGACTCGATGAAGTTGTCTACATCACCACGTGCCGCAGCGGGCAGTTTGCCAGCATCAACTGCCTCAATTTGAGTGACGATGTCCTTCCGGCTCTCGACCAGGTCGGCAAACCGGTGGAGCCTCACGGCCCGGTCGTTTGGCGCAAGCGTGGCCCAGCCCGACTTCCGAAAGGCCTCGTTGGCAACTGCGACCGCCCGATCGACATCGGCTGCCGAGTAGGCATGGACCTCTGCGAGCACCTCACCACTGCCGGGATCGAGCGTCTGAAACGTTTCACCACTTGTTCCGGCCCAGTCCTCACCGCCAACGACACCGGCAATAACACCTCCGGTGAGGTAGCGTTCAACATCAGGAAGAAGCGGTGTGCGTGCCGTGGCCATGGGACATGTCTCCAACCGGGGGGCGGGTGTTCGGATTGGGGGGCTATGGGCAGGCACCATACTGATG
>JBDQOY010000059.1:0-3191 GCA_040260935.1 Pirellulales bacterium | reverse complement strand
GCGTCAAGATCGGCCGCCGTGGTCTTCTGAAACGAGGTGATCCGCAGGTAGCCGACACCGGCGAGTTGGTCGAGCAGCTGGACATCTTCGATGCTGGGGACCTCGACATGCTCGCGGCGAACAGTCATGGCCCGTGCCGGACCTTGCCCCCGCAGCACGGCCAAGGTTACCAGCGAGCCTTCCGGCCCTTGCAGCAACTGGGCAGCAGCATCGACATGCATGCCGCCGATTGACCGGCCAGCGATGCCGATTAAGTGGTCGCCCGCCAGCAGTCCGGCCCGTTCGGCCGGACTACCCGGAATGACATGGACCACAAGCAGGCCGTCATCGGCACTCTTGAGTTCTACGCCAAGGCCAACAAAGTTTCCCTCAATCTGGGCATAGAGATCGTTGAGCTGCCCAGTGGTGAGGAAGGCTGAGTATTCATCAAGCCCGCCAACGGCAGCGGCAGTCATCTCCAGCAGGGTCACAGCAGGAGGGACACCGACGACAGAGTGGGCCGCCCGGGCGATCCAGGCGGCGATCGTCTCGGCTTCGGCCACGCTGCTGATGCTCCGGCCGGCCATGATGCGGTCAAGGTGAGCGCGAAACAGAGCGATCCGTTCCGGGGTGGCCTGCCGGGCGTGCTGCTGCTGAAAGGAGGGGTCGTTGACGGCAACGTCAACCGCCCGGCAGCCGCGGCCGATCAGACGCAGGTAGTCCGGCTGATTCACATGGTGTGAGGCGATGCGTTCCAGACACGATGCAAAGAGTTGGCGGGCATCGGCTTCGGAGAGTTGGGCAAGTTCATTCTGATAGGCCGTTTCCGCAGCACGCCGAGACAGGTCGCAGTGGATTTTTGCGAGGTCATACCGTTCAAACAAATCGGCCGAGAGTTGGCCCTTGCGGGCGGCTGGTTCGCAGAGGCTGACCAGTTCGGCCCATCGTCCTGCTGCTTCAAGTTTGGTTGAGCGGACGGCCAGATCTTCGACGGCGAGTTCCGAACCAACCGACGTCAGCGGCGGAGCGGCAGCAACGACCGCGGGCGTGAGGCCAACGAGCAGACTAGCGAAGACTGCGGCCAGACCGAGCAGGCGGCGGCAGTTTGCCAGCAAACGCCCGGCGGGTGGCCGGCTGGCAGGTATCGCAGTCGAGGGGTCTGCTGGTCGCACAGGCAATCCGTTCAATAAGGCCGCCCCAGAGGCGGCAGACAGCGGTCCATCCCACGACCGCTTGCGATTATGGATCATGTTTTCAGCCGGGTCAAAAAGCAGCGAAGGCTGAAAAACAGCGTTTGGGACACTTTGGGGTGAGGGTGTCCGCACGACCGGTAGAATCGTTTTTTCCCACAACCGGCCGCCTGCTCCTGCGACACATTGGTACGATTGAAGGAGTTCGCCGAGTTCCTCCGGACCCCGCATGACCACTTCCCGCGATGCCGCCGCGTCGACCGATCCACCTCCGCAGACATTGGTGTTGCTTGACCGTGTCCGGAAGGGCGATACGGACGCCGTCAATGGACTCTTGGAGCGGCACCGGGAAGCGATTCGGCGGATGATCGACCTACGGCTTGATCGTGTTGTGCAGCAGCGGGTTGATGCCAGCGACATCGTTCAGGATGTACTGATCGAGGCCAATCGCCGGCTCGGTGATTATCTCGCCAATCCGACGATGCCGTTTCAGTTATGGCTGCGTCACATGGCCCGCGATCGGTTGATAGATGCCCATCGTCGGCATCGTGTGGCTGCGTCGCGGAGTCTCGACAAAGAGGTGTCATTGGAGGCGGCTGGTGCGGCTGATCGGTCACGGGCGAATTTGGCCGGTGAACTGGCTGACCGCGAACTGACACCGGCGGCTGTGGCCACCTGGCGTGAACTCGAGCGGCGGTTCGCTGCAGCGGTTGAACAGCTTGAGGAAGACGATCGCCAGATCGTGCTCCTGCGACATTTTGAGCACCTCACCACGGCCGAAGCGGCCGAGGTACTCGGCCTGTCGAAGCCGGCAGCCGGCATGCGTTACCTGCGGGCCATGCGCCGGCTGCGGGTACTGCTTGAGGGTGTCGCATAGGGTTCTCGCAGCACTGGAAGTGTCGCGGATCCCCCGGTTTCCACTGGGGGCTTGCCGGGTGCGAGCAATGGCAGTTCCGGCCCTAATTTATGTAAGCCGTGAGTGGGAGCGAGCGGGAGCGAGCGGAACGGCAGCACCAGTGGTGTTGCGGATCCCCCGGTTTCCACCGGGGGCGTGCCGGGTAAGAGCGATGGCGGTTCCGGCCCTAATTTATGTAAGCCGTGAGTGGGAGTGAGCAGTAGCGAGCGGAACAGCAGCACCAGAACCGTTGCCGATAAAAACCATGCTGGTTCCGCGATCGACGAAACCGCCGGCGTCAGGCAGGAAAAGCTGCCTGGAAGAGGCCCCACAAAATGGCTTGGGCGGCTGAATAGCCATCGCCATTTGGGGTTTTCGGGCTACCATCAAAGGACGGGTGGCGTGTCACAACAACATTTCTGGTACTCAATTTCGTGGCGATCTTTTCACGGACAACTCGGGCGGTTGATACGGCCCTGTCGCCAGAGGCAGAGGAACGGCTGGCAGGCTTGTTGGAAGAACTCACCGATGCCCCCACCGCCCATGAACATCTGGAATCGCTCTGTCGATCGCACCCTGACCTCGCCGGGCAGCTTCGCGAACTCTTTGCGACAGTCTCCATGACCGAGGCCGTGGCCTACGAATCGACCATCATTCAGTCGCGGGAGGGGTTGGCGTCGCCAGCATCCATGCTGGCACCCCCGCCGGCTGCCGATGGCTTTGTGCCGGGTGTCACGCCGCTTCCGGCTCGTTTCGGTGACTACGAGCTACTTGAGGAAATAGGTCGCGGTGGCATGGGCATTGTCTACCGGGCGGTGCAGCGAAGCCTGGGCCGGGTCGTGGCCCTTAAGATGCTGCTGCGGCGCGATCTGGCCAGCCATGCAGATATTGCCCGCTTTCGGAGTGAGGCCGAGGCAGCGGCCCGACTCGATCACCCCGGTATCGTTCCGATCTTTGAAGTCGGCGAGCACGAGGGCCACCCCTTTTATTCCATGCGGTACATCGCAGGAACAACCCTGGCTCGCCGCTTACAAGATGGCCCGGTGCCACCTCGAGAGGGGGCTCTGCTGTTGGCCCGAGTGGCTGAAGCGGTCGAGGCAGCCCATGAGCGGGGCGTGCTCCACCGC
>JBDQOY010000058.1:0-3019 GCA_040260935.1 Pirellulales bacterium | reverse complement strand
AGTTCGGTCACCTCAACCCAGGCTGGCCGTGATACCTTCTCTGATTCGATTGTCGAATTCCTCACCACCTATCAGGTCTTCGATGGCATCGACTTCGACTGGGAGTATCCCGGTGGCGGCGGCGAGGCAGGCAACTCGGCCAGCCCTGACGACGGGGCCAACTACGCCCTGCTGCTGGCCGATGTCCGGGCCAAGCTCGATGACCTTGGCAGCCAACTCGGCAAGACCTACGAGATTTCAGTCGCCTCGCCGGCTGGTCTCGACAAGATTGCCAACTTCAACCTGGCAGGCCTCGCTCCGTCGGTCGACTTCTTTAATGTCATGGCCTACGACTTCCATGGCACCTGGGAAGATACGACCGGCCATCAGGCAGCCTTCACCGGCGACCCGAATGGCTATGACATCGAGACGGCAGTTTATGCCTACCTCGATGCCGGAGTTGCCCCAGAGCAGATTGTGCTGGGGGCCCCGCTTTACACGCGGGCCTGGAGTGGCGTGGCCGACGGCGGTGACGGTGGTTACGACGAGGCTGCCAGCGGTGCCGCCCCAGGTACCTTTGAGGCCGGCAACTACGACTACAAGGATCTGCTCAGCCAGATCAACGCCGGTGCCGGCTGGGAACTCTACTGGGATGACAACGCCCAGGCCAGTTACCTCTACAACGCCGACCTCGACATCTTCAGTTCGTTCGAGACCACCACCTCGATCGCCCTGAAGGCCGAGTGGGCCGATGCCATGGGGCTGGGCGGCATGATGTTCTGGGATCTGTCGAACGACGCCACCGGTTCGCCCGACAGCCTGATTTCTGCGGCCTTCCGGTCGATGGTGCTGGAGGAGGACGTGGCTGACATCCAGGCCGACTCCAGCCTGTCTGACCCGATCGTGGTCGGCGGCGACGGTGAGATTGGCCCGCTGCCGCTGTAAAGCGTGGGGGGGACCGACGGGGCGGAACCGCGTCCGGGGCTGATTGTTGCCCCGGACGCGTGTGGTTAGGCGGGTTCTGCCTAAGCAGACGCCAAAGCCGTTTCCCCTTGGGCTTTTTTTGTAAGGCTTTCTCTGGGGGTTACATTAAAGATGTGATGCCCAAGAAATCCCCCGACAATCGCTGGTTCATCGAACAGGTCGAGCAGCAGCAGTCTGCCCTGCGAGGCTTCATTCGTATGCTTGGCATCCGGCCCGAGTCGGTCGATGACCTGGCCCAAGAGACCTTCGTCATCGCCTATAAAAAGCTCGACATGTTCGAGCAGGGCACCAATTTTGGGGCGTGGCTACGGACCATCGCCAGGAACCTTGTGCGAAACGAGATCCGTCGGCAGAGCCGCCGCCGGGTGCTGGCCAATGAGGTTGCCGAGTTCCTGCTCGACCGGGCTGATGAAAAGGCTACCCATCCTGCGACTGAGGTGGAGCAGGCTGAGCAGCACCGGCAGCAGGTGGCTGCCCTCCGGGCCTGCCTGAGAAAGCTTCCTGAGCGAAGCCGACGCATTGTCCAGCAGCGATACTTCGAGGATCTGTCCCTTGGCGTCATCGCCGGATACGAAAACACCAACGCCAACAACATCAGTCAGATCCTGTTTCGGCTGCGTTCAGCCCTGTTGGGCTGCATGAAAGAGCGTCTCGGTGAAGCAAGTGGCTAGCAGAGTCACTTACCGAGAGTCTGAATTCAGTTCTTAAAAAACCGTTCACCACCAAACCCTTCACCACGAAAAGCCGTTCCCATGACCCGCCCCTCGAAACCTGCTGATGCTGCATCACGCGTCGACGAAGCCACCGTCGACCTGCGGATGCTCGAGGCAGCGATGGGGCGAATTGTTGACGGTGAGCCGCTTCCCGGTGATGCGGCGATTGTGGTTGAGTCGCTGGCCCGTTCGCCAGACGTCGTTGAGCAACTCCAGCAGCACCTGCTTGTGGATGCCCTGCTTCGTGATGAAGTTGGTTATGACGCAGCGGCCTTCGTTGATGCCGTTCGCGTCATGATTGAGGCTGAGAACAGTCGCCCGGCATTTGTGACCCGGGTACGGGAGGCAATCTTCGGGAAGGAAGCCGATTTTGTCTGTCCGATTGGCCCTGCAGCCACAACCGGTCGCAGACGCTGGGCCGGCTTGTCACTTCCCATCACCCTTGCCTGCACGCTCTTGGTCATGAGCCTGCTGGCCAATGGCATCTGGAATGCGGCCGCCATTGGCGAGCCGGTCATGGTTGAAGTGGCTGCTGTAGATGGCACCACGGCCTTTGCTGTTGGCGATCGGCTTGACCTGCGGACGCTGGTGCTGCCCGACGGCGAGGTTGACCTGATGCTCGGCTCGGGTGTGCGGCTTGAGTGTCAGGCACCGTTGATGGCCCGGTTTGAGCATCCGATGCGGCTGCACCTTTCTCGGGGCCGGATCGACATTGATGTCGGGGACGACGGGGCTGGTTTCACCGTGGTGACATCAGCGGGTGAGGTGGTCGACCTGGGGACCCGGTTTTCTGTCAATGCCTCACCTGATGGCGAAGTGCGGGTGGCTGTCTTTTCAGGCCAGGTCGAGTTACGTTCGCAGCAGGTAGGAGCGGTGAGCCTTGTCGATGGAGAGGCAGTTCGACTGACCAAGTCGCAGGCGCCCCGCCGACTGCAGAGTGTTGAAATTCGCAGCCGCAACCCCGGCGACCGCAAGGCGGTTGTGATCAGTGAGATCAGTGACAATGTAGAGGTGTCCAAACTGCGGCGGTTCTATGGTCTGGTTGCCTGCGGCATGCGAGATGGTGTTCGGGCTTTCCGTGACCGACGAGAAGTCAGTTGGCAGGCGGAGCCAGGTGATGTCTTTCCCGATGATCTTTACGGTGCAGATCTGGTGCAGACATTCCAGGCAGAGCGTTTTCGCCAAGACTTCAACCTGCAGTTTGGTGTCTCCCAGCCAAGCCGTGTCTATGTGTTCTATGACGCCCGCTACAGTCCCCCAGACTGGCTGGCCCGTGATTTTGTAAACACTGGTCGCCGCATTGTGTCGACAGGCTGGTCACCCACCCCGGTTACTCGTGGTGT
>JBDQOY010000057.1:0-3598 GCA_040260935.1 Pirellulales bacterium | reverse complement strand
GCCGCTGCCCAGACTCGGGGACCGTCACTGGCAAGAAACCTGCCGGCCGGCTCAAGCCCACCCGCAGCCAACGAAAGGATGGTTCCCTGTCCTCCGGCTGTGGCCACGACAGCCCGGTGTCCTCCTGCAGCAACCGCCACCGCCGTGACCGGTCCGGCTTGGCTCTGCCAACTGGCCAATGACTGATCAAGCCCAGCCTTGAGGCACCGTATGGCGACGCCATCGTCGGCTGGCAGGGGCCGTGACGGTGGACGATGCAGCAAGGCGAGCGTTGCCGTTCGTTCGGCCAAAAGCTGTTTCGCCAGCGACGGCTGCTGTTGGTGGCTGGCTGAAACCGCCTGCCGCAGCAAGGCCTCAGACAGACTCAGCCGCATGTCATCGGCAGCCTGTTCCGCCTGCCGCCGGGCCTGTTGACTTGCCGCCGCAAAGACAAGAATGGCAGCGGCTGCCACGAATGTCGTGAGCACAACGGCCCCCAGCAGCATGGCCGCCACTGGGTTACGCCGGGCCCATCGACCTGCCCGCTCAACTGGTGGTCCCGGCCGACACCGCACCGGCAAATCGGCCAAGACCCGTTCCAGCTCTTGGTGAAGCTCGCGCATCGTCGCAAACCGAGCGGCGGGGTCTTCCTCCAGACACCGCGAGACAATGGCGTGAAGATCCGCAGCCTCCGCACGCCCGGCACCACGAGGCCACGTCGGCACCTGCCGCTTGGTCTCAGGAACCCGAGACGGTGAACAAGCTTCGGCCGCATCCCGCTGTGTATCTGAGAGCATGGCTGCCAACACGAGGCCAAGCCCATAGACATCGCTTCGGGCATCAATCAACTCATCAAGACCGGCCCGCTGTTCAGGACTCATGGATGCTGGCGTTCCGAGCACCTGCCCCGCCTGCTTGTGTTCGGCCTGCTCACCTAACCGCCGACCAATGCCAAAGTCGATCACCTTTACCGTCCCATGACGGTCAACCAAGATATTGGACGGCTTCAAGTCGAGATGGATGACGCCTTTGCTATGGGCTGCTGCGACGGCGTCGGCAGCAGCAGCAACTAACCGCACACAGTCTTGCCAAGGCAGGTGATTGGCCCGGGCATAGTCGGTGATTGGCTGCCCACCACCGACCAACTCCATCATGAGCCACGGGAAACGGTGCCCGGCAGTCTCACTGACGCCAGCGGTATAGACCTGAGCGATATGCGGATGGGTGAGATGGGCCAACAATGCGGCTTCGGCTTCGAGCCGTTGCCAGCGGAGGCTTCCCGGCTTGGCATCGACCAGTTTCATGGCAACCAGTCGCTCGGGCCGATGCTGACGTGCTTCGTAGACCTTCCCCATCCCTCCCGTGCCAAGCAAGCAAGAAATCGTAGCTCCGCCCAGTTCAGTCCCGGCAGGCAGTTCGTCCTCACACGGGTCTGCCTGACGAAGGCCGAAGGTGTCGTCGCAGCCTGTCAGCTCCGTCTGGCAAAGGCCTTCGGGAAGGGCGGGCAAGGGAACCCAGTCGGCGGGGGCAGACGTATCGCCGAGGCTGGAACCACCGGATGGGGCAGGCGTGCCGGCAGGGCCGAACGTATCAGCGGGACTAGGCTCATCGGCGGGCGTGCTCATCCCCCCGTTGTACCGCCCACCTCGATGAGATTGAACGAATCGGTCGGCCCGATTCGGAATCAGGCAATCAACGCGTTGTTTTCAAAACGCTTGCCTTGAGGGCTCTGGGCTTTGCAGCCTGAACTGGGCCCAGTGAAGCAGACAATCTCGGGCTGACTTGATCGTGTCGATTCGTTCCCGCACCTGCACAAGTTGCTGGTGGCTGGCAGTGTCGCCCGAATCAGCTGCCCCGGCGATGGTGGCATGTCGATCAAGACCAAGACTGCCGGTGCCCGGCTGACTCTGCCCGACACGCAGTTGCCGCCGCCAATACCGCAGTCGCAATTGTGCGGCGAGGACAATATCAGCAGCCGCAGGGGGAGAAGCCGGAACCGCAACCAGGCCTAATTCTGCCAGTGACCGAAGCACAACAGCCCATTCAGGCTGCTGCCACGCGGCGTCCGTGTTGTCAGCCACCAGACGCTGGCCCTGCATGCCGTCGAACGGTACTTCCCTGCCGCTTGCACTATTAATCTTAATCATGTCCCAGTCTCAGCCTTCATTCACGGGCTCAGCATTCATTCACGTGCTTAGCCTTCATTCACAGGTTTATGGTTGGCCCTCTATCAATAAAAGCGAGAGCCACCACCAGCAGGGGCAAACTTTTTTTCCTGTTCCGCTTTCGGGCCGAAATTTCCGGCCGTTGTCACGCCTTGCCCCAGACCCGCCACTTTCTGCTATCCTGCATGGTGGGCAGGCGACTACGCCAACTTTGCAGACACACCACCATGGATGAGCCTCCGCTGCCTCCCTCGGTCGAGGCATGCCTTCGTGATCTTGCCGCAGGCGAAGACAAGGCCCGCGAACGCCTACTCGAACTCTGCAGCGAGCGTCTGCGGCTTCTTGCCCATCGCATGCTCCGCCGGTTCCCAGCAGTCCGCCGCTGGGAAGAAACTGATGACGTCTTTCAGAATGCGGCCATGAGACTCTACCGCTGCCTGGGTGAGGTTTCAGTGGAGTCACCTCGCGATGTCCTCGCCTTGGCAGCAACCCAGATTCACCGCGAGTTGATTGACATGGCCCGCCATCACTCGGGCCCAATGGCTTTCGGCAGCAACCATGCCACTGGCGTCCAGTCACTGGAAGATCACTCAAACATCAGACACCCGGCCGACACGGCGAGTGAATCGCACACGGAGATCGACCGGTGGACCGCCTTCCACGAGGCAATCGATCAGCTTCCTGAAATTCAGCGGGAGGTATTCCAACTGGTCTGGTACCTCGGTGCTGACCAGCAGTCAATCGCCGAACTCCACAACTGCTCTGTCCGCACGGTGAAAACCCGGTGGCGCGAGGCGCGTGAAGCAGTCAAGATGGCCCTCGATGAACTGCCACCAAGTTGATCGGGGGTCTCTTTTCACCTCGCGTTTACCGCTTGTTGGCAGGCGTCGGCTCAAAAGGTCCATTCTCGACGCCAGTCGCCTTAGCCAGGTTTGATGCACCGTGCTGCGAGACAGTTATTCCTACCGGCATCGCTAGCGGCAATACCTACTCACCGCCACTTCCGGCGTTGTAGACCTTGCCAGCTCGTTCCATATAGAGTTCCAGCACCGCCTGCGCCTCCGCTTCCAAGACACCGCCTTCCACCCGTACCGGCGGAAGCGGTGAGCGGTCGGCAAGCCGCTTTTCCCAATTCTTGGGAAGCGGGCCTTCATCAAAACCGGTGATGCGTTCCACGTCGCGGGCTCGCGCCCCATAGACAAGTTCTGTCACGCCGGACCAGTGAGTCATGCCAAAACACTGAACGCAGGGTTGGGAACTGGTAACCAGTCGCATGCGGGGAAGTCCCTTCGCGCCAAGATCAAACGACTGCACCCGCTGCTCGGCCACCGTAAGCGCCGTGAATTCGCCATGGGCAACAGAACAATGCTGCGGCACCACCAGATTGACACCGGGTGCCACGAGGCGGCCACTTTCAATCTCAAAAATCGCCGCACCAAAAGGCCCCCCGGTGC
>JBDQOY010000056.1:0-7460 GCA_040260935.1 Pirellulales bacterium | reverse complement strand
GCACGCCGCCCCCGGTGCCGACATCAAGAATCCGCTCACCGGCAGCGAGGTGGGGGCACAAGGCGATGGCGTCGGTGACGTCTCGCTGCACAAACCGACGGGGGTCGGTGTGTCGGGTCAGGTTGAGCTGCTCGTTCCAGGCCCAGAGGCTGCTGGCGTAGGCGGCCAGCCGGGGTAGGGACGAGGCGGGCAGGTCGAGGCCAGCCGTGACGGCCTCGTTGGCGAGGCTGGCGGCAAGGTCAGCGGTCGAAGCGGGGGGGCGTGTGTCGGTCACTTGATAAACAGCATCTCCGCGTAGGTGGGCAGGGGCCAGAGGTCATCAGGTAGGAGCATCTCCATGGCGTCGGCGGTCTGTCGCAGATCGTTGAGGGCGGGGATGATCACAGCGTGGGCGTGCGTTGCCCCGGCGGTGACATCTCCCTCACCCAGTTGATCCACCGCCGCCTGCAGGCTGTCGATCCGCTGTTCGCACTCGTTGACGAGGGTGGTCAGCTTGTCCAGCGTGCCGAGGTGGGCTGACTTGCCGAGGCTAGCGAGCTTGCTCGCGGTATCGACGAGTTCACCCTGATAGCGGTAGCCCGCCGGCAGGATCATCGTGCGGGCAACTTCGAGGGCGGTGTTGGCTTCGGTGCTGATGTCTTTGCAGTACCGCTCCATGTAAATCTCGTGCCGGCTTTCGACCTCGCGGCGTGAGAGCACGCCGTAGGTTTCAAACAGCTGGAGGTTCTGTGGATCGACCAGGACCGCTAGGGCCTCCGGGGTCGAGCGCAGGTTGGGCAGACCGCGGCGGGCGGCCTCTTCCAGCCACTCGGCGGAGTAGCCATTGCCGTTGAAAATGATGGCTTTATGGGCAGCGATCTCCCGATGGAGGAGCTGCTCCACGGCGGCAGCGAGCCGAGAGGCGTCACCCCCAGTGGCGGCGTCGAGTTCAGTGGCGAAGAAGTCGAGGCTTTCCGCCACAATGGTGTTGAGAGTGACCAGCGGGCCAGCAATCGACTGGCTGGCCCCGACCGCCCGGAACTCGAACTTGTTCCCTGTGAAGGCGAAGGGGCTCGTCCGGTTGCGGTCGCCGGCATGCTTGGGCAGCGGGGGCAGCGTATCAACACCGATCGTCAGGGTGCCGGTCGACTTGCTGCCGGTGATGCTGCCCTGCTCGATCTGTTCGAAGATGTCGGTGAGTTGTTCACCGAGGAATACCGAGATGATCGCCGGAGGAGCCTCATTGGCGCCCAGCCGGTGATCGTTCCCACTGGAGGCGATGACGGCCCGCAGCAGGTCGCCGTGCAGGTGGACTGCCCGCAGCACCGCCATGCAGAAGACCAGGAACTGCATGTTGTCGTGGGGGGTCTCGCCCGGCTCCAGCAGGTTGCCAAGCCGACAGCCAATCGACCAGTTGACGTGCTTGCCGGAACCGTTGATGCCTCCGAAGGGCTTTTCATGGAGCAGGCAGGCCATGCCATACCGAGGGGCCACGCGGCTGAGCATCTGCATGATCAGCTGCTGATGGTCGTGGGCGATGTTGGCGTTTTCATAGACCGGAGCGATCTCATACTGGCTGGGCGCCACCTCGTTGTGGCGGGTCTTCACCGGCACACCGAGTTTGTAGAGTTCCCGTTCCACCTCGAGCATGCAGGCCAGCACCCGCTCAGGAATCGCCCCAAAGTACTGGTCTTCAAACTCCTGACCCTTCGGCGGCTTGGCCCCGAACAGGGTGCGACCGGTGAGCATCAGGTCGGGCCGGGCATAGTAAAAGTTGCGATCGATCAGAAAGTATTCCTGCTCGGGGCCGCCTGACGCGGTGACCGGCCCGACGTCGGTATGACCGAACAAGGCGAGAATCCGCCGGGCCTGGCGGTCAAGCGCCTGCATGCTGCGAAGCAGCGGGGTCTTCTTGTCGAGTGCCTCGCCTGTCCAAGAACAGAAGGCGGTCGGAATGCAGAGCGTCGTGCCGTTGGGGTTTTCAAGTACATAGGCGGGGCTGGTGGGATCCCAGGCGGTGTAGCCGCGGGCTTCAAAGGTGGCCCGCAGGCCGCCGGAGGGAAAGCTTGAGGCATCGGGCTCACCCTGGATCAGTTCCCGACCGGAAAACTCGGCGACGGCACCACCACCTCCGGTCGGTGACAGGAAGCTGTCATGCTTTTCAGCGGTGAGGCCGGTGAGCGGATAGAAGACATGCGCGTAGTGGGTGGCCCCCTTCTCAATCGCCCAGTCTTTCATCGCCAAAGCGACGGCATCAGAGATGACCGGGTCGATCGGCTTGCCTTGTTTGATCGTCGCCTGAATGGCCTGATAGATGCTCTTGGGCAGCCGTTCCTGCATGACGGTATCGTTGAAGACGTTGACCCCGAACAGGCTGCTGGTGGGTGTCTCGCGGAGGTTCCAGGCGGACCCGCGGGGCTTGTAACTGGTGAGGGCCGAGACGACGCGACTACGGACGCTGGTCATGGGGGTGAATCCCGGGAAGGTGAGGTGACGAGGCCGGCCCCCGATCGCATCCGGGGCGAGACCGTGTCCCATTATCCTCTTCCCCTCGACGCTCGAAAAGCCAGCCGGAAGGTGGGCCGGAGTCGGGCTGGTGGCAGGCGGTTCGGTGGTGTCTAGCGGGGGGCAATCCGGCGGGAGACGGCTCGGGTGACAGGCCCGCCAGTTGCCCGGCGGGCGACATCGAGGGCGGTCGCCAGGGGAGCGTCACTGGTGGCCAGTTGGCCGGTTGTTGCGGGACGGGCGGTCGACTGCACGAGCAGGTCGGGCTCGACCCCCACCCGACTGTAGGGCCGTCCGGTGGGCGAATAGAAGCTGGCGGTTGTCAGGCGGATACCGACGCCAGCCACCTCGAGCGGGAAGATGCCTTGGATCGACCCCTTGCCGTAACTGCGAACCCCGACGATGCGGCCCCGCTGGTGGTCACGGATGGCTCCGGCAAAGATCTCGCTTGAACTGGCTGAGTCGCCGTCGATGATCAGGGTCAGGGGCAGCTGCCAGGTGCCGGCCTGTTGGGCGGTGTAGTTGAAATCCTCTTCGGGGCTGCGGCCCCGGGTGGCGACCACCAGCCCCCGCTCGATGAACAGGTCGGCCACATCAACGGCGGCTGAGAGCAGGCCACCGGGGTTGCCCCGCAGGTCGATCACCAGCGACCGCATGCCGGCAGAGTCGAGCCGCCGGAGTGCCGCATCGAGATCAGCTGCCGTGGTCTTCTGGAACGATGAGATCCGCAGATAGCCCACCCCGGCCGACTGATCAAGAAACCGGACGTCTTCAATGCTGGGCACCTCGACATGCTCGCGGCGGACGGTCATCGCTCGGGCGGGGCCGATGCCACGGAGGACGGCCAGGGTCACCAGGGACCCTTCGGGGCCTTGCAGCAGTTGGGCTGCCGCATCGACATGCATGCCGCCGATTGGGCGACCGGCGATGCCGACCAGGTGATCGCCTGCGAGCAGGCCAGCGCGTTCCGCCGGGCTGCCGGGAATGACGTGGACGACCAGCAGGCCGTCATCCGCACTCTTCAGTTCCACGCCCAGGCCAACAAAGTTGCCCTCGATCTGGGCGTAGAGATCGTTGAGCTGGCCGGTGGTGAGGAAGGCCGAGTATTCATCGAGGCCACCGACGGCGGCAGCGGTCATCTCCAGCAGGGTGACCGCCGGAGGGACACCGACGGCGGAGTGGGCGACCCGGGCGATCCAGACGGCGATGGTTTCGGCCTCAGCCACGCTGCTGACGCTGCGGCCGGTCATGATCCGGTCGAGGTGTTCACGAAACAGGCCCACCCGTTCCGGGGTCGCCTGACGGGCATGCTGCTGCTGGAAGTCGGGGTCGGTCACAGCCACATCAAGGGCCAGGCAGCCGCGACCGACCAGCCGCCGAAAGTCGGGCTGCGCGACATGGTGTGAGGCGATGCGGTTGAGGCAGGCCGCATAAAGCTGGCGGGCATCGGCTTCGGAGAGACGGGCCAGTTCGTGCTGATAGGCGGTTTCTGCTGTGCGGCGGGCGAGGTCGCAGTGAATCTTGGCGAGGTCATACCGTTCAAGCAGGTCCGGCGAGAGCATGCCCTTGCGAGCGACCGGCTCACAGAGGCTGACCAGTTCGGCCCAGCGTCCAGCAGCCTCCAGCTTGGTGGAGCGAACCGCGAGGTCGTCAACCGCGATGTCGGCGGCGGTGACCGGGACGACCGGCGGGGCGGCCGCGACATCGCCCGCGAGACCGCTGACGAGAACTGCCAGCAGCCCAGCAATGCCGCCCAGCAGGCGTCGCATCGGCAGCCACCGCAGGGGCCGCGGCAGGCTGATCGGCAGGGCAGTCGAGGGGGCTGCTGGTCGCACGGGCAATCCGTTCGTTGAGGCCGCACCTGAAGCGGCAGACAGCGGTCCATCCCACGACCGCTGGCAATTATGGAACACACGTCGGGGGCGGTCAAAACGCAGCGGGATCAGAAAGCCCCAGGCAGGCCGCCTGGGGCCGCCAGCACCGGCACGATCGGTACAGGCGTTTT
Source organism: Pirellulales bacterium (assembly GCA_040260935.1). Taxonomy (GTDB): domain Bacteria; phylum Planctomycetota; class Planctomycetia; order Pirellulales; family UBA1268; genus UBA1268. The sequence continues at coordinate 2,971 of JBDQOY010000056.1, read as the reverse complement.
TTCCGGGCCGAGCTCAGCGATTCTGGCGACACATTGGTACGATTGAGAGCATTCCCCGGCTCTCTTCTGGACGTTCCATGACCAGCCCCCACGATGCCGCGGCATCGACCGACCCGCCTCAACAGACACTCATCCTGCTCGATCAGGCTAGGCGGGGGGACACTGCTGCGGTCAATGGGCTGCTCGAGCGGCATCGCACGGCGATCCGGCGGATGATCGACCAGCGGCTTGACCGCGTGGTGCAGCGTCGGGTCGATGCCAGTGACATCGTGCAGGATGTCCTGATCGAGGCCAACCGCCGACTGGGCGACTATCTCGCCAACCCGACGATGCCGTTTCAACTGTGGCTGCGGCACATGGCCCGCGATCGGGTGATCGATGCCCACCGACGGCACCGGGTGGCCGCCTCGCGGAGTCTTGACCGGGAGGTGTCGCTGGAGGCTCCGGCGGGTGCCGAGCACTCGCATGCTGACGTGGCTGGCGGCCTGGCTGACCGCGAACTGACGCCGGCGGCAGTCGCGACCTGGCGGGAGTTGGAGCGGCGGTTCGCCGCTGCGGTTGATCAGCTTGAAGAAGATGACCGTCAGATTGTGCTGCTGCGGCATTTTGAGCATCTGACGACCGCTGAGGCGGCCGAGGTACTCGGGCTTTCAAAGCCGGCCGCTGGCATGCGGTATTTGCGGGCGATGCGGCGGCTGCGGGTGCTGCTGGACGGCGTGGATGCCGGCTGAACCATGCGGAGACCCATCGCCAAGAACCGGCTGCTGCCTAGCATTTTCCGGTGGGAGTTCTGTCTGCAGCAACGAGTAGCCCAAAACCTGTGAGCCCGATTCTCAACAAACCCCGAGCCGTTGATACCGCCCTGTCTGATGAGGCAGAGGAGCGGCTGGCTGGCTTGCTTGAGGACCTCACCGATGGCCCGGCTGCAGCAGCCCATGCACGGCTGGAGAAACTCTGCCAGCAGCATGCTGATTTAGCCGGGCATCTGCGGGAACTCTTTGCCACCGTGTCGGTGACTGAAGCGGTCGCCCATGAGTCGACCATCATCCTGGCTGGGGCCATGCCTGTCGGTGAACGGGCTCGGCTGGCGCCGCCTCTAGCGGCCCACGCCTTCATGCCGGGGGTGACGCCGCTACCGGCGGCATTTGGTGACTATGAACTGCAGGAAGAGATCGGTCGCGGCGGCATGGGCATCGTGTACAGGGCGGTGCAACGGAGCCTGGGCCGGGTCGTGGCCGTCAAGATGCTGCTACGGCGGGAGCTTGCCAGCCATTCCGACCTGGCCCGCTTTCGCAGTGAGGCCGAGGCGGCAGCCCGACTCGATCATCCCGGTATTGTGCCGATCTTTGAAGTCGGTGAGCAGGACGGGCACCCCTTCTACTCGATGCGGCTGATCGAGGGGACGACGCTGGCCAAGCGGCTGCAGGCAGGCACGCTGCCGCCCCGCGAGGGTGCCCGGTTGCTGGCCTCTGTGGCCGAGGCAGTTGAAGCGGCCCATGCCCGCGGGGTGCTACACCGTGATCTCAAGCCCTCCAACATTCTGATCGACGCCGCTGGTCAGCCGCATGTTTCGGACTTTGGGCTGGCGAAGCAGCTAGAGGGCGATGCCACCATGACGCACACGGGGGCGATCCTCGGAACCCCCTGCTACATGTCGCCAGAGCAGGCGGCGGGCAGTCGGGGTGATGTCGGCCCGGCCAGTGATGTCTGGAGCCTAGGGGCGATGCTTTATCAGGTGCTGGTGCACCGGCCTCCGTTTCAGGCATCAAATCCGATGGATACCCTGCTGGCGGTGCTCGAACTCGACCCTCCGCTGCCGCGGTCGATTGACCGTCAGGTCGATCGCGATCTGGAATTGATTGCCCTGAAAACCCTGCAGAAGCCGCAAGACCTGCGGTATGCCTCAGCGGGTGCACTCGCGGCCGACCTGCGGGCATTCCTCGCCGGTGATCCGGTGGCCGCCCGGGGTGGCGGGGTGCTGGAGGTGGCAGCCCGGCTGCTCCGGGAGACCCATCATGCGGTGGTGCTCGAGAACTGGGGCCTGCTCTGGATGTGGCATTCGGTGGTCGTACTGATTCTTTCGGTCATCACCGACGTGCTGGCCTGGCAGGGAGTTGAAAACCGCTGGCCGTACGTCGTGCTCTGGGCTGGGGGGCTGGCGCTCTGGGCACCGATTTTTTGGGTCTTGCGGTATCGGGCTGGGCCGGTGACGGCGGTCGAACGGCAGGTGGCCCACATCTGGGGCGGCACGATGATTGCGAGCATGCTGCTGTTTTCCGTTGAGGAGTTGCTCGGCCTGCCGGTGCTGCGGCTCTCCCCGGTGCTGGCGCTCTTTGCCGGCATGATGTTCTTTGCCAAGGCCGGCATTCTGTCAGGTGTCTTCTACCTGCAGGCGGCAGCGTTGTTTCTGACCGCATTGGCGATGTGTGCCGTGCCCCAGGTGCAGCACATTGTGTTTGGGCTGGTCAGCGGCATCTGCTTCTTCGTGCCAGGGCTCAAGTATTACCGGCAGCGAACTGAGGCAAGCCGGTAGAGCATGAAGAGAGGCAGAAAAGGTGAGCTTATGCGAGGTGAAAACTCATTTCACTGCCGATCCGGAAACAGGCCCTAGCTACGAACAACATCATGCTTTTTCAGGGTAGGATGCGACTCTTTCGCTTTATTAACAACCTGCAAAATGAAACGCGAAAAATTTCTCCACCTTGATACGCTTGGATAATAAGGGTTCAGTGGAAACGGGATATTAATTCAGGCGGAAAAGAATCCAACTGATTAAACCGCCAGAACAATAAAAAGAGGGGTCGGCTTTCGCCGACCCCTCAGTCTTTTTCGCACTAAGATCTAGTGAGTAGATCGTAGGTTGAAATTTACTTGCGGCGGGTGTTGGCGGTGGTAATGTCGCCAACCTGAAGGAACGCAGTCGAGCCATCGGCCATGCAGACACCGATCAGGTCACCAACGTGATCTGATG
>JBDQOY010000055.1:0-2683 GCA_040260935.1 Pirellulales bacterium | reverse complement strand
CAGATCGGTGACACCAGCTACCCAGCCGCCTGGGGCCGCAACAAGAAGGAGGCTGAGCAGAAGGCAGCCGCCAACGCACTCTGCTCCCTCGGCCACACCCACCAAGCGATCTCGAGCACGGCGATTCAGCCTGAAGATGCCAAAACGCTCGGCGACACCGCCCCGGCCGACGAACCCAGTCGCTGAGCAGCGGTCCTCCAAGCACCTAGGCGTTGTTATCAGCCACGCTGCCGCCGCTGTGACCGTCGATAAGCTTGAGGACATCGAGCGGCTGCCCGCTGCCAAGACCAACCGATGTGGCGCGGCGAGAGAGCTCGGCCAACGCGTTGCGGCCCACTTCTCCCAGATCGAGCGTGTAGTCGTTGACGTAGAGATCGACATGCTGCATCAGCACGTCGTCCGAGAACTCCTGGGCGTACATCCGCATGGTTGGCAGGGTCGCTGCAGGGTCTGACCGGGCAACAAGCAGCGAGTCATGAATGACGTCCTGAATGGTTGCGATTGTCTTTGGGGGCAGCCGGCGGCTAGCCACCAGTCCGCCAAGGGGCAGGGGCGTGCCCGTCTCGGCCTCCCAGCGACTCCCCAGATCTTCAACCAGGCTCAGGCCGTGCTGTTCCCAGGTAAACCGGCCCTCGTGAATGCAGACACCAAAATCGGCGGTCTTGGCCGTCAGCCGCGGCATGATCTCCGAGAAGCGCACCTGCTCAACCCGGGTCGCATCCCCGTAAAACAGACGAAAGAGCAGGGTGGCGGTTGTGTCATGGCCGGGGCAGAGGGTGCATTCCGCTGGCGACGATGGCCGTGACTCGGCAGTTGCAGCCAGCAGTAACGGGCCAACTCCAAAGCCAAGGGCCGAGCCACTGGGCAGAACGACAGTTGTGTCAGCCAGCTGAATCGCCTTGTGAAAGCTCGTTTTGGCGACTGCAAATGTTTCCCCGGCCAACCGCTCATTGAGCTGCTGGATGTCGAGCAGTTCAATCTCAAACGTCAGTCCTCGGCAATCGACAGCACCGCTGAGGAGGGCATGGAAGGCAAAGGTATCGTTGGGGCATGTCGAGATTCCCAGCCGGATGGTTTCCTTCGTCATCGGGTGGCCACGCTTTCCAAAACCAATGCTGCTGCAGCCTGGAGGGCTTCTTCGATCAACCAGTTTTTCTTCTCGCGGTCACCAACCCAGTTGGACAGGCCGCGGATGATCATGCAGGGTGTCCCTCGTTGCTGACAGGCCAGTGCAACAGCAAAGCCTTCCATGTCTTCAGCAAAGGCGTCCGGCCAAAGCTGTTGCCTCACCGCGGCGTCGGCTTGATCGGCCGAGGCCGAACAGGCCGTCAAGAGCAACCGTTCGGCCTCCGGGGCACCCGCTGCGGTCAACAGGCCGATCACGTCATCAGTGTTTTCGGCAGAGGTTTCGTTCTTCCAGGCAGCTGTCTGCGGCCACCCCAGTGACGCAGCCGATTGGAAGGCTGCTGCGGTGCCAACGCCAACGCCATAACTGACTGTTTTCCCAAAGCGGTAGGCCTGCCCCAATTCCCCTTGCCCGGGAAAGCCACCGGCAATCCCGACAAGAAGAACTGAGGCGGGCTCGTGCCGGGCGAGAAGATGGGCCGTACTAGCTGCTGCGGCAATGGGCCCAAAGCCACAACAGACAACTTGAAGATCGTCCCGCCCAGCTGCGGACAATAAAGGAGTGATCAGCCGACTTTCGGTTGGCGTCGGCACCAAAATAAGCGGCAGCGAGGAGCCCATGCTGTGATGTTTTGAGTGAGATAAAGAGGCAGTCCGACGGCAAGCCCGCCGGGCGATCACGAACGCATGCCCCATTGTAGTCGGCTTCTTCCCGCTGCCAGTGACGCTTAGTTGCGGACACACCAGCGATTGCCCTAAATTTGCCGTGATGAATCAACTACTTCCGAGCCCCGGAGCCTTCTCCTGGGATGACACCGCCGACCCTATCGAAGGGCTTCGGGCCATTGGCCAGGAGTTTCATGCTCGTGGTTGGTCGCTTGGCACCAGTAGTAACTACTCTGTCATCGCCGAACGCGACCCCTTGGAGCTCTTCATTACCGCAAGCGGCAAGGACAAGTCGGCACTTTGTCGCGATGACATCCTGCGGGTGAATGCCGCCGGAGAACTCCTCGACCCGGTTGCATCCGCTGGCCGCAAGTCCTCAGCCGAAACCCTGCTGCACTGCCTGATTGCGGAGCTCGTTCCAGATGTCGGGGCGATCTTGCATACCCATTCCGTTTGGGGAACGATCTTGTCCCGCGACGCACTAGCCTCCGGCGAACAACTCGGCAGCCTCTGCATTGAAGGCTATGAGATGCTCAAGGGGCTCGAAGGAATCACCACCCATGAGACGGTCAGCCTCGTGCCGGTATTTGCCAATAGCCAGGACATGGTCGAACTCTCTGGCCGAATCAGGGATGTATTCACTGATGGCACGACGTCACAAGGCACGGCAAGCGGGCTCCAGCCGCCGCTTCATGGTTTCCTGCTCGCGGGCCATGGCCTGTACACCTGGGGCAAAAGCCTGGCAGCAGCCCGTCGTCATATCGAAATTTTTGAGTTTCTTTTTGAGGTAACCGCCCGTCAGCGGATGCTGCCGTCCGCCTAAGGCCGCCTCCCACGCACCCACTTCATACCCGCCGGAGCCCTGAGTATTTCCCATGGCCATCGTTCGTAT
>JBDQOY010000054.1:0-3362 GCA_040260935.1 Pirellulales bacterium | reverse complement strand
GCCCACTCCCATCACCAGCAACAAGCCGCCGAAAGGTTGCCTCGCCACCAGTGAGATGGATGTGGGTCACCTCCGGTGCCGCAATTGCCCTGGTGGCTAGTTCGGCATCACCGGTGACAATTGCCAACAGCCCCGCTGCCACCAGTGGCTCAAGCGCATTCTCAAGAATTGGGGCAAGGGCCGCCTGCACCGGATGAAGCTTCAGCAGCACCGCCCGGCCATCAACAAAAATCTGCTGGAGGGCGTCGGCTGCCGCCAGCCCCGTGACATTCCCTGCCCCGAGCACCAGGGCTACACCCCCCGCCGCTGCCGCCGTGCGGCAGCCATCTTCCCAGGTATTGAGGAAGGCCTCGATGCTGCCCGGGTTGGCACACCGCACCGTGGCGGTATGCCCGCGAAAGATCGTCTGGTCATGCAGCGGCTTCACCGGTAGCACATCAACCTCAACCAGCGTTGCCGGTGACGCCGGTGATGCCGCAACCACAGGACGGTGGGCAAGCCGTGGAGCCGATGTCAGCGTCGGCAACCCTTGTCGGTCGATCTCGTCCCAGACGCGTGCCGTCAGCATGGCCAGCCGCAGCGTACCGACCGGGCCGGTTGCCAGTTCTTCCGCCAGAAGCGTCTGCTGCAGGGCTGGTGAAATCGAGACCGGACCATCTGGACCGGTAGACTTGAAAGCGATGGCAGCCTCAGCCCAGACAAGCACCTCACCGGCCACCGCCTTGGCTGTCTGTTGTGCCAGCTTGGCACGGTCATAAGCCGACCTGCCACGCCAGACTTCAGCCGCCTGAGACAGACGGGCAAGAACAGGACCGCAATCAAAATCAGACGACAGCACAGGCAGACTCCGGCAGGCAGAAGGAAAAATGATCGGGTGCAAAGACGGGAGATGGTCGTTGAACGCTCCATCCTACCCTCGCCACTCAGGCAGTGGGCTGAGAGCCAGCCGACCGGCAGGAAGCAGAGGTCGACACACTCCCGCCGCTACTTCCCGATACAGTGCCGCGAAAACACCCGGTCAATGATATCGCTGCCGATTACCGCCCCAGTCACTTCGCCCAGGGAATCGATTGCCTGACGCAGGAGTACCGCGAGCAGGGCCTCATCGGCTGGCAGCCCCCCTCGGCCAGCCAGCATGTCCTGAATTTCCACAAGAGGCTGCCGGGCAGCGGCCAGGCCTGCCCGCAACCGAAGGGTCGCCGGGGTTGCCCGCGGCAAGGCTGCCACGGCAGCCAGAATCTCTCGCCGCAGCGAGTCGATGCCCAATCCGGTCGCTGTACTGGTTGGCAGCCCAGCCATCACCGCACTTGTTCCTGCGTCAGTTGCAAAGTGAGAGGATTGCCCCGCCGGCCCGGCCTGACGATCGCAACGGGTGAGCACATGGATCTGCTGCACGCCCAGTGGGATGCCCATGCCGGTCTCATCAGCTGCGGCGGCATCACGACAGACCAGCACGATATCAGCCCGACGAATCTCCGCGCGGGCCACCGCGTCAGCCGCAGCTGTAACTGCCGCCACCGTTCCGGTAGCGGTGTCTGTACTGACAAGTGGCTGCTCAGCCAGACCCGCCAGGTCAACCAGCAGGCAGGCGGCCAGCCCGCCGTCATTGAACAGTTCTGCCGCCACCCAGTCTCGGGTTGTTCCTGTCTCATCCTCAACCAGTGCCGCCTCGCGGCCAAGCAGGTGATTAAAGAGACTGCTTTTGCCAATGTTGGGCGGACCCGCCAAGACCACCCGTGGCAGCCCTCCCTGACCTGAGGCATCACGGCCGGCCAGTCCCTCATCAATGGCGGCCACCTCCGCCACCACCGGTTCAATCTGTGGCAAGAGGACTGCTGCGGTCGTAGCCGCCACCGGAACGGCATCGGGGGTGAGATCATCAGCAAAGTCGATCGCTGCCTCAATATCCGCAACCAGGTCGAGCAGCCGGCCGCGAACCTGCTCAAGGCTGCGGCCGACGCCGCCGGCCATGCGATCAAGCGCCTGCGTCAGCTCTTCGGGTGTGCGGGCATCGACCACCGCCACGACGGCTTCAGCCTGCAGCAGATCAATCTTGCCGGCGAGAAAACTGCGTAACGAGAACTCACCACCCCGGGCCAGCCGAGCCCCGAAGCGACAGGCCTCTTCCACCACCGCAGTTACCAGCGGAGAGCAGCCGGGCAGTTGCACCTCAGCCACCACGGCCCCCAGTGGGCCGGTCGGCCCCGGCCAAAACAGCATGGCCACCGGCAACTCTCCCCAGTTCCGGCCTAGGGTTTCTCGGTGCAGCCGTAGCGGCAGCCAGCGTGGGGCCTCCCCAACCACAGGCAGGCTGAGGTCACTACCGTCTTCGGCTGTAAACAACTGCGACAGCAGCTGCGGCAGGCCGACGCCAGTCAGGCGAACAATGGCCCGGGCGGCCGGCTGCGCCGCTGTTGCCGGCGCGACGATGAGGTCAGTAGTGGAAAGCATGACCCGCCCACAGCCCTACGGCAGCCCTCAGCAGTGAAGGGCTACCGCCGTTTCCGCCGCTTCCGCGCTGCGGCCGCCTTATCCACCGGCCGACTGGCAACCGCATCGACCACAGTCGGGCCGCCAGCCCCGGCCAGGGCGGCACCAGGCTTGGTCGTTGGCAGCAGCAGCCGCTCGGCAATGCCCCAAAGGCTTGAGGCAATGAAGTAGAGACAGAGACCACAGGGAACCTTGAAGAACATCAACGCCATGAAGAACATCATGTACTTCATCACCTGCTGCTGCATCTTGGCCTGTTCATCAACCGCCGGCGGCATGAAAAGCTTTTGCTGCCAGAGGAACAGGCCAATCGTCAGCAGTGGAAACAGATTGAGGTAGGGGCCCAGCCAGCCTTCCGGCCGCACCAGAAAACTGGGCATGAAGCCCGACCAGTCAACCATCATGTCAGGAGCAGCCAAGTTGGAACACCAACGAATAGCCGAGGTAAACAGCGGCGCCTCGCGTAGTTCGACATCAGTCGCCAATGATCGGTAGAGCCCCATGAAGATGGGAATCTGAAAGAACACCAACACGCAGCCACCGGCCGGGTTGTACTTGTGCTTCCGCCAGAGTTCCTGGGTCGCCATCGTCCGCTTCTGCGGGTCATTCTTGTACTTCTCTGCAATCGCCTTCATCTCCGGCTGCAGCACCTGCATCTTCTGCGACGAAACCGCCTGCTTGCGACTGATGGGGAACATGGCCCCACGGACAATCACCGTCAGCAGGATGATGGCAATGCCATAGTTGCGAACGATCGCGTGCAGCACATGCAGAATGGTGATCATTGGTCGGGCGACCCAGCCAAACCAGCCGTAATAGACAAGGTCGTCCATCGCCGCCCGGGGCTGACCGAAGGTCGCCAGCAGACTCGG
>JBDQOY010000053.1:0-8953 GCA_040260935.1 Pirellulales bacterium | reverse complement strand
GTTGCTCGCCGGCCTCAATCACGAGTCGACCGAAGCTGTGAGAAGCGATACGGCTGTCGATCTTGAGGTGACGAGCAACCGGCCTGACTGCCTTGGCCACATCGGCATCGCGCGTGAGGTTGCGGTACTCTTCGATCGTCCACTGCGAATTCCTGCGGTTGAGTTGCCGCCGGACTGCGGAAATGCTCCGGTTCGGGTCACGATTGAAGCTGAAGACATCTGTCCGTTTTACTCGGCCCGAGTGATTCGCGGTGTTGCTGTCGGTCCGAGTCCGGACTGGCTGGTGAGACGCCTGGCAGCAGTGGGCATCGCCAGCGTGAACAATGTTGTCGATATCACCAACTATGTGATGCTTGAGTGTGGCCAGCCATTGCATGCCTTTGATCTCGGCCGGTTGGCAGGTGATCAGATTATTATCCGTCGAGCGCTGCCAGAAGAGCCGTTCGTTGCCATCAATCACAAGCAGTACGCCCTGACCGATGAGATGGCAGTGATCGCTGATGCGGATCGACCGGTGGCTCTCGCGGGGGTGATGGGAGGCGCGGAAACCGAGATCACCGAGGTGACCGCTGACGTCCTGCTTGAGTCGGCTCAGTTTGCGCCGCTTCCGGTGCGGGCAGCGGCCCGCGGCCTGGTGTTGGGGAGTCCGTCGTCATATCGCTTTGAGCGTGGGCCCGATCCAGCGGCCGTCGACTGGGCAAGCAGGCGGGCAGCGGCCCTGATCTTGGAACTGGCTGGCGGAAGGCTTGACGGGCCGGTGGCGGAGGCGGGGCAGTTGGCCTGTCGTCCGGCGGAGGTCGTCCTGCGTTCCGACCGTGTGGAGACAGTGCTCGGCGTTGCCATTGCCTGGGACCGTCAGCGTGAGATCCTCCGCTCGCTGGGGTTTGTGGAACGCGAGGCGATGGCTGATGCATCGCGGTGGGCCGCCCCAACCTGGCGGCGGGATTGCTGGCGGGAAATTGATCTTGTCGAGGAAGTCGCTCGGATTGAAGGCTATGACTGTGTGCCCGAGAACGTGCCGCTTGCCGCGCAGCCAGTCCAGCGATCGCCCCGGGAGCGGATTGTCCGCATGGTGGCAGACGTCTGCGTTGCAGCCGGCTTCTGTGAGGCAATGACCCGAAGCGTGGTGGCCGAATCCTTCGAGGCGTTCGAGAGCCCCTGGGGTGGCGCGGCACCGCTCGTCTGTCGTCCGCCGCTGGTCCGCGGGGCAGATCGCCTGCGCCGGACGCTGATCCCGAGCCTGTTGGAGGCCCGCGTGGGCAGCCTCGCGGCCGGGGCTCCGCACGGTGACCTGTTTGAAATTGCGCATGGATACGTCATCCGCCCGGAAGACGCACAGGTTGGCGCCTCACCTGTTGAGGAGCCACTGCTGCTAACGCTTGTGACCGGGGGCGATTTCTTTCGGGGGAAGGGACTAGCGACTGCCGTGCTCGCTAGGCTGGGGCTGCAGGAACGGCCATCAATGGACAGCATCGCCACAACAAGTCGGGCCGGCCACGGGGTCTGCTTCCAGCCGGTTGTCAGTCCGCTGCTCACGCCAGGGCGGGCTGCGGAGATCATGCTGCTGCGTTCCGGGGTGCCAAGCCGACGAATCGGAGTTGTCGGGGAAATCTCACCTAGCCTCGGGCATGGTCTCAATGCTGATGAGCATACGGTGGTTGTTGAGGTGCGACTCGATGCCCTCGAGTTCATCGCAGACGAGGAGCCATCACGTGTCGCATTGAGTAGTTTTCCGACCATCGACCGGGACATCAATCTGGTGGTTGATGAAGCCGTTTCCTGGGGCGACATTGTTGCTGCTGTCGAGTCGACCGGCTGCCGAGAACTGGAGGCGATTCGGCTGGGTGAAATCTGGCGTGATGCTGACCGGCTTGGTCAGGGCAAGAAGAGTGTTGTCGTCTCGCTGCGACTTCGCAGCCCAGAGACAACACTTTCAGCAGAACAGGCCAACGCCCTCGTCGCGGCCATGGTCGAAGCTTGCACCAGCCGCGTCGGGGCAAGTCTCCGGGCGTAGCCCCTTCCTTTGGCGTTGGTGGGTTCAACCACAGTTCCAACGGCCATGGAGGGCGTTGGAACGATCAAGCTAGCCCGGCCGGCATGGATGGCGGCATTGTTGAACCCAACAACCCTTTGGCGTTGGTGGGTTCAACCCCAGTTCCAGCGGCCATGGAGGGCGTTGGAACGATCAAGCTAGCCCGGCCGGCATGGATGGCGGCATTGTTGAACCCAACAACCCTTTGGCGTTGGTGGGTTCAACCACAGTTCCAACGGCCATGGAGGGCGTTGGAACGATCAAGCTAGAAATCCGAGAACTGCTCGAACTCGTCGTAAGGGCGGTGCTCGAGATTCACGAATCGCGTGTAGTCATGCTGCCAGAGTAGTTTGATGTCACCAATTGGACCGTTTCGCTGCTTCGCGATGATGATCTCGGCTTCACCTCTGACCCGTTCGCGATCCTCATCGGTGGTCTGATAGTACTCCTCCCGATGGACGAACATGACCACATCGGCATCCTGCTCGATGGCACCGGATTCCCGAAGATGATTCAAGCGGGGGCGGTTGTCTCGAGAAGATTCTGCCTGACGGTTCAACTGAGCCAGGCACAGAATCGGGATGTCGAGTTCACGAGACATTGTTTTCAGACGCCGAGCGATCCGGGCCACCTGCTCCTGCCGGGGGTCACGGGGGTTATCGGGCTCAATTAGCTGAAGGTAGTCAATCACGATCAGTGAGAGCCCTTGCTTCCGCTTGAGCCGACGGGCAACGGCAGCAATTTCTGTCAGCGTGCGACCCGGAGTGTCGTCGATATACAGCGGAGCCGAACTAATTTCGGAAGACTTCTGGACGAGTCGTCGGCGATCCTCCTGCGAGATCGTGCCGTTGCGGAGCCGGTGGCCATTGACCTGAGCTGCGGAGCAGAGGAGACGGTCGGCCAGTTCGAGGCTAGCCATTTCAAGGCTGACGAACAGCACGGGCTGGTGCGTGTCGATGGAAATGTGCTCGGCGATGTTCATCGCGAACGCAGTTTTTCCCATACTGGGACGGGCAGCCAGAATGATCAGTTCGGAGTTGTGAAGCCCGCCGCAGAGGGTGTCGAGGTCAGTGAAACCGGTCTCCACGCCCCCGAGCGCATGTTCGTGTTTCATGCGGGCGTCCATCCGGATCATCACATCTTCAAGAACCGCCTGAATGGGCTGTGCTTCGGCGGAACTGCGCTGCTCGAGGATCGAAAAGATTTTTTCTTCAGCCTGAGAGAGAAGCTCGCGGGGCTCATCAAAGGCGTCGTAGGCATCCCGCAGGATGTCAGTGCTGGCGTCGATGAGGGAACGCAGCATCGCCTTGTCGCGGATGATGCTGGCATAGTGAGTGGCATGTGCCGCATGCGGAACTGAGTTGATCAGTTCCGCAATGGTGGCTGCTCCACCGATCTGATCGAGGTCGCCCTTGGTGCGGAGTCGCTCGAGCAGAATCGTGGCATCAATCCGGGCAGCGCCGTCGTGCAGATCAAGAAGGTGCCGAAAGATCGTCTGGTGTGCGTCGTCGGCGAAGTCTTCGGGCCGAACCAGGAGGGCAACGTCATCGCAGACATCGGGCTTTAGAAGAATGCTGCCGAGCACGTTTCGCTCGGCCTCCAGATTCCCCGGTCGGCCCCGGCCGGGCAGCGACTCCATGACCGCAGTGTCGTCCTGCGGCCGCCGCTCCGAACGACGCTTGCCATTGCGCCGGTCTGGGCCATTGCGTCCCTTGGTGCCATGTTTCGCCGGGGATCGCGCTGAATCGGAATAGGGCTGATCCATGGGCGAACGCTCGTTCGTTCAGGCGGTATTTATTGGAGCAGAGGCCATGCTGAGACAGGTCCACGTGCCAGACGGTGCAACACTCGCTAACCGCATCAGTACCAGCCCTGCGATGGCTCTGCCGTGACTCTGGTCTTCAGGGGTGGCCGTGTGCTAGCAACTCACGCCGAAGTGGGGCAGGTCGCTCGCTCGCGGGCATAACGTCACTGGCTTGAAAGGAGTTACTTGTCGTCTCCGCTCGCTGGAACAACCCACACCTTGAGGTCACCCTCTACCTCTGCGGCGAGCCGGATCTTCACCGTGTAGAGGCCAACCTCTTTCAGAGGTCCTTGCAGGATGATCTGATCAGGGACAATGACCAGATCCTGCTGCTTCAGAGACCGAGAGATCTCGTGAGCACCGACGGAACCGTACAGATGCCCTTCGTCATTGGCGTTGGCTTCAATGGTGACGCTGGTGCGAACCAATTCCTCAAGCAGGCTGCGGAGGCCAGCGAGACGCTCCCGGGCAATTGCTTCGAGTTTGGCCTTGTGCTTGTCAACCATGCGTTTGTGGTGATCAGTCGCGACAGTTGCCAGCCCCTGGGGCAGCAGGTAGTTGAAGGCATAGCCAGGGCGGACCTCAACAACATCGCCTTGCTTTCCAAGGTGATCGACGTTGTGAATCAACAGCAATTCAATGCCGCCGCGGTTGCCCTTCGGCAACCGCTTGGGGCGTTTCAGCGTGGAGCGAGTCAGTGTGCTTGTCGCCATGAGAGCAGTCCCTTGTGAAAAAACTTTTGAAAAATACAGGTCAAGTCGTGGTTGGTGAATGGTGACGCCGTTGGGCGGCAGGAGGGGTGGGGGATGTGAGTGCTGAATTAAAACGGAATGTCGTCTTCACCGCCGCCCGCTGGGCTGGCTGCATTGAACCCGCCACCCGCATCATACCCTGCCGACTGATCAAATTCGTCTGTTCGACCCGGGGGTGGGGCACTCTGACCGCGACCCCCACCCGCTGGGCCGTCCGAACGACCTCCTCCGCGTGGGCCAATCAGGTGCATGCGATCGCCGACAACCCGGAGTTTTGAGTTCTTTTTGCCGTCCTTTTCCCAGGTGTCGAGTTTGAGCCGGCCCTCAACGAGCAAGGGGGCACCCTTGGTAACGTATTCCCCAGCGATCTCAGCGGTGCGTCCCCAGAGGGTGACATCGACAAAGGTGGTCTCTTCGACCCACTCCCCCGAGGCCGATTTTCGCCGGTCATTGATCGCCAACCCAATATCAGTGACCGCCGTTCCGTTGGCGATGTACCGCAGTTCGGGATCCCTCGTGACATTGCCCATTAGAAATACCCGATTCATGCTGCTGGCCATGAGTCTGCTCCCTTTCGTCTTTTGATTCGCTTTTGGGCGGGCGGCGTTGTCTGCCAGTTTACAGCATCGTCGACCGGCCAGGTTGTGTACGCAAGTACACTAACTTAGCCGCTCTGGGCTCGGTTGGCAACAGGTGGGGAAGAGCCTACTTTTCAGCTGTACTTGTGGCCTTGGTGGCTTCGCTGCCACCTCCCTGAGCATGCTGAACAAGGGGCTCTGCCAGTCGCGGGTCAATCTTGAGGATGAGCCGCCGCAGGATGTTCTCGTTGAGGTCGCACTTCCGCTCGAAGGCGGCGAGTTGGGTGCCGTCCAGCCGAAAGTAGATCAGCCAGTAGGCTCCCTTCCGCTGTCCCTTGATCGGATAGGCGAGTTTTCGCTCGTCCCACAGTTGAGAGACGAGTACGGTGCCACCAAATTCTCCAACCAGCTCATTGAGTTCGCCAGTGACGGCGTCTGGTTCACGGGAGTACTTGGTCGGGTCGAGAATGAACATGCCTTCGTAAACGGTCATTGGGATTTCTCCGTGCGTTGGTGGTGATCAGTCGTGAGTGGGGGAAGTGAGGGTGGAAAGGTTTGCAGATGTCGCAAGGGTTTAGTTGTAGCGGTTCATCGCCGCGTCAATGCCCAGGCTGAGCCAGGCTTCCGCAGCATCAGCTGCCCGTTGGAGGGCAATGTCGAGGTCGGTTCGTTCCGTTGCAGTGAACCGACCCAGAACGAATGCTGCGGGGTCTTGGTGGCTGGGTACCGGGCCGATTCCGACCCGCAACCTGGGAACGTCCACTCCTCCAAGCCTGCCGATGATGTCTGCAAGCCCCTTCTGCCCGCCCGCAGAACCTCGCGGGCGAATCCTGATGGTGTTGAGTGGAAGCTGAAAATCATCGCAAATAACAAGTAGGTCGGGCGGGGCAATTTTGTAGAAGTCAAGGGCGGCAAGCACACTGCTGCCGCTGAGGTTCATCCAGGTCAGCGGCCAGAGAAGCAGGGTGCTGACGCCACGAATGGTGGCCTGGCAGACCTCTCCCTGAAACCGCTGGCGGCGGGCTGGTCCGCCCGCTCGCTCGGCCAGCAGGGTAATCACATCGAAGCCGACGTTGTGGCGTGTCCCTTCGTACTTTCTGCCCGGATTGCCCAAGCCAACCAGGAGTTTCACGAGGGCTCACCATGGAAAGCGGGCTGCAACAGGAGTGAGACACATGCCATTGCCGCCGTCCGTCACGCATCAGAGGCCTCGGTCGCCGACGCACCCATGGCTGACGCTTCTTCCACTTTTTGACCGGGCAATAGGCAGGAGGCGATCACATCCTCGTCAGCCGCATTGACAGATGTGCCAGCCGGAATTTCGAGATCTTTCACCTTCAGGACGTTGCCAGCCTGAAGGTGAGCAATGTGGGCTACGGCGACCTCCGGAATGGTCTGCGCCGTGCATTCGATCTGCACCTCACGGATAACCTGCTTGAAGGTGCCGCCCGCCTTGGCGCCGGGGCATTCGCCACGGAGTTCCACAGGCACGGTCACCACGATCTTTTCCGACAGATCGATCCGCAGGAAGTCGACATGCAGTGGCTCGGTGCCGTAGGTGTTCCACTGGAGTTCCCGCACCAGAGCCGGCGTGCTGGCCGCACCCCGCAGTTCCACAGTCCGGCTGCCGTGACGAACCATTGCCTCGACGTCCTCCCGGCGGAGGGACAAATCGACGCAATCTTCGCCGTGACCGTACAAAATGGCCGGAATGTGACCGTCTTGTCGCAACTTGCGACAGGCCCTGGTGCCGGAGGCGGAACGGGCCATAACTTCGAGGGAATCGCTCATCAGGGGCTCCTTGAATTCGGGCCCCGTATTCTGCCATTCCTCCACGAATCCGCAAGCCGGGGCCCAGAAACTCCGGCCATCCTGACGATTTACTGGAACATCATGCTGACCGACTCGTTTCGGTGAATCCGCTTGATCGCCTGCCCGAGCAGGCTAGCCACTGACAAAACGGTGATATTTGCCGGGCTTCGCTCAGGCGGCAGCGGAATGGAGTCGGTGACGATGATGCCGGCAAACGGCGCGGCAGCCAGGCGTTCGACCGCCGGTCCGACCAGCAGTCCGTGGGTGGCTGCGGCAAAAATCTGCCGGGCACCGTGGTTGTGCAGCACCTTGGCTGCGGAGCAGATCGAGCCCGCGGTACTGATCATGTCGTCGAACATGAGGGCGACTTTGCCCTCGACGCTCGCCCCGATGATGTTCGCACTCGTGGTTGTGTCGGCACTGAGGCGGCGTTTGTCGATGATTGCGAGTGGGGCATTGAGCCGTTCGCCGTGGCCCACAGCCCGCTTGATGCCGCCGACATCGGCGCTGACGACAACCAGGTCCTCCTGGGGCAGGTCGATTGACTGCAGGTGATTGTTCAGCACTGGTGCGGCATAAAGGTGGTCGACGGGGACATCGAAGAACCCCTGGATCTGAGCCGCGTGGAGATCCATGGTGAGGACCCGGTCGGCTCCGGCCCGGGCGATGAGATTCGCTACAAGTTTCGCAGTAATCGGCACCCGACCGGCGTCTTTGCGGTCTTGGCGGGCGTAGCCAAAGTACGGAATGACCGCTGTGATTCGGTAGGAACTGGCCCGTTTGAAACTGTCGATCATGACGAGCAGTTCCATCAGGTGCTCATCGACGGGCGGGCAGGTTGGCTGCACGATGAAAATGTCGCGGCCCCGCACGTCTTCGTCGATTTTGCAAGAGATCTCACCGTCAGGGAATCGGCCGATCGACATCTTCCCCATCGGCAGATTGAGGTAGCGACAGATGTCCTGACTGAGGGCGGGGTTTGCGAGACCGCTGAAAATCTTCAAGTCGTTCATCGAGGCCGCCTTCGGGAAAAGCAGGGGGAAGGAGAGCGGGAGCGTCCGGAAAAACACACTGTGACCGCAACAGGCCGCGCATTCAAGCGACGGCGGTGGGAAGCGGATGGCAGGGATGCCAGCTGGTGGCCCGAGGAGCACTCAGCCCCGGGACGCAGACAGGGCGGCGGCCACCGCGGCGAGTTGCTCGGGCGTGTTGACCGAGAGGGTTTCGGACGGGTGCAGGCAGGTGACAGCATCGACGAGGGCCCCGTCGTCCTGCAGCAATTGCGGGCAGTCGGTCAGGTAGTATTCGCCGGCAGCATTATTGGTGTCGAGCCGGTCGAGGGCGGTGAGGAGTTTGTCGGCGGCGAAGATGTAGGTGCTCATGTTGACCTCCCGAATGGCGCGTTCGGTCGCGGTGGCGTCTTTCTCTTCGACGATTCGTTGGAAGCGGCCGGTGTCATCGCGAACGATCCGTCCCAGGCCGGTGGCGTCAGTGGCCATGGCGGTGCCGAGCAGGCAGGCGGCCCGGTGCTGGTTGAAGGCCTCAAGAAGGCCCGAGACGCTCTCCGGGCGGAGGAGCGGTGAATCACCGCAGACGATAATGACTGGCCGACTGGCCGTCGCTGTGTCTCCTGCGATCGCGACTCGAATGAGATCGGCTGCTACCCGGACCGCGTCGCCGGTGCCACGCTGCTCGTGTTGCACCGCGAACTGAACTCTGGGGCGGGAGCCTACTGCCTCCCGGACGAGTTCGGCGCCGTGGCCGATCACGACGATCTGGTCAGTACAGCCGGCGGCGACGAGGGCATCGAGGACCCATTCGAGCAGTGATTTGCCAGCGGCTTGGTGGAGCACCTTGGGGAGGTCACTGCCCATCCGGGTGCCTTTTCCGGCGGCGAGCACGACAGCAAGTGGGGGCATATTTGTCATGGCTGCCAGTATGGGCAAGCCGGTCTGAAGCTGGCTAGCCCGCAATG
>JBDQOY010000052.1:0-3988 GCA_040260935.1 Pirellulales bacterium | reverse complement strand
GCGACGCTACTTCCTTGATCTCAGCACAGACCATCAACGGCCAATCGCCGTGGCCTGTGGTGGCTATGAGGAAGTCCGTAGGGACTATCTGATCAGTCGTGAGGACTTCCCCTATTACTGTGTCGAGTTTATCGCGGGAGGCGTTGGGCAGCTGTGGCTCGGAAAGGCCGCTACGGAGCCTTCTGCAGAAAACGCGGCGCAACTGTCGGCGGGCACCGTCTTTTCTTACGGTCCAGGTGTACCTCACCGTATGGTGACAGATCCCCGGCAGCGGCTGCGAAAGCACTACGTCGACTTCAGTGGCCGCCAGGCGGTGGGCAAACTCAGAGGGGTGGGGCTTGAGGCGGGTACCTGTCTGCGTGTCAGCCACGCGACTGAGGTTGCTGAACTCTTTGACCTGATGTTGCGGTGTGGCGCGCCCCAGTCGGTGCACAGCGACGGCCTCTGTAGTCAGCTGCTCGATGTGCTTCTGGCCAAGGTAAAGCAACGCCGCCTCAGCGGCTCGCCCCACGATGAACGCGCCTTTGAAACCTTCGACGCCTTTCAGGAACTGCTCGGCGAGCGGTGCGCTGAGTGGGCGACCGTTGAGGCGGCCTGTGCCGCTTTTGGCATTACGCCGGCATACGCCTGCAGGCTCTTCGCCCGGTTTGGCGAGCAGAGCCCCTATCAGGTGCTCATCCGCCGGCGGATGGCCTTGGCGGCAGAGTGGCTCGGGAACGAGCAGCTACTCGTGAAGGAAGTGGCGGCACGGCTTGGCTACCCAGACCAGTACCAGTTCTCACGCGGGTTTAAGCGGGTCTTCGGCATCTCCCCGGCGGCCTACCGTCGGGGGCATTTTGGTGGGGGGTAGCGGTCTCCGCCGCTGGCTCAGCCGGCCAGGGCGTCGCGCAGGTGAGCGGCTGGTTCGTAATCTTGGATAACGACAGTCGTTTCACCATCCCGCAGCATGCGGACCTCGGAAACATGAATTTCCGGGGTTTTCGTCGGCGAGAACAGGATGTCGTCGTGCGTTGCGTTGAGCTTCTCAGCGAACAGTTCTGGCGTGAGATGACCGCCGAGATGGTCGCTGCGGCCCGTTGCCACATGCACGGTGCCCAGTACCTTCTCATCCTGAATGTCACGACCCGAGACTGGCAGGTCTTGCGTTCCCAGGCCGAGTTCGCCGAGTTCACCGGTAACTGGGTCGGCTTTGAGCCGGGCGTTGTAGGCCGCAATCAAGTCAGCGTCGCCAGAAACAAGTGTGGCCTGGTGGATGCGTCCGTTGGTGACATCCATGACTGCAAGCGTCCCGTCGTCAAACCGCATGGGAAACTGGCCCTCGGCCCCCTTGGGAACAAAATAGACCTCACCGGCCGGCAGATTGGCGATGTCAGGATCACGGCCCAGACAGAGTCCATGGCTCTTTTGGGCTTCCTGGCCGTCACAGATGAGCTGCAGGGTGTACTTGTTGTCGTTGAGTTCAAAGTCGATCTCAAACGAGTCGGCCTTGGTCATGGCCAGTCTGAGCTTTTCGGCCTCGGCACTGACCTCGCGATAGTCAACAGCTAGCCCGGTCGCCAGGATAATGTCATTGAGGCCGTGCAGCGTGGCGCCACGGAACCCATGTTTCTTAGCAAAGGCTGTCAGCGGAGCGGTTGCTGAAAAGGTCGAGACGCAAAGAATCAGGTCGTAGTTTGGGTAAATGTCCTGCTCGAGCGAGCAGGTCGTTCCGTCGGCGGCAACGGCCTCATCGGGCAGATCGAGGTTGCTGCCCCCGGTCGTCTGGTAGGCGAACATCTCACCGCCACTGAGGCCGAGGGTGGCAGCAACGCCGTCTTGTAAGCCCTTGAAGAAGACATCATGAGCTTTCCGCTGGATCGTCAGCGACTCATCCTGCAGGAAAGCGTAGTCTTGCATCTGAGCCGGGTTGTCGAGATCGATCAGGATGCACACCCGGCAGCCATCAACGGGCTCAAACACCGTCTCCAGCAGGCGGGCCAGATCAAACGGTGGGAAGTCGGCGATCGCCCGGCGGGCAATCGGGGCAGGTTTGGTAGTTGAAATACTCATGCCCCTGTTATAGCAGGTTTAGCCGCAGAGAGTAAGGTTTGTGGATTCCGTGAGCGGTGTGCGGCATACGAGGAAACGGGACGGATGACGGAAGAAACTAGGGCACCTGCTGGACCGTGGCACATGATAGACGAGACCCAATGATGGACCCCGGCAGCTTTTCACTTACGGCAGTCGACGCCCTGCCTGTTGGCACGGTTCTCAGTGAGATTGTTGAAGCCTCACGGGCCGGCCCGGTCGTGGTGGCGGCACCACCAGGGTCAGGCAAAACGATGCTCGTTCCGCCGGCAATTTTGGATGATCTCTCAAGCGAGGAGTCGGTTCTCCTGCTCCAGCCACGAAGGTTGGCGGCAAGGTCGGTTGCCAGTCAGCTGGCGCGACTCCGGCAGGGCCGACTCGGTGGCGAGGTTGGATATCAGGTGCGGTTTGATACCAAGGTTAGCCAGGAGACACGGCTCTTCGTTCAGACCACTGGTGTTCTGCTCCGGCGGCTTTTGGATGACGTCAGTCTCGAAACCGTCGGCGGCGTCATCCTTGATGAATTTCATGAACGCACCACCGAGATGGATCTGATTCTGGGCATGCTCATCAGGCTGAGGCAGACCGTGCGGCCTGACCTGCGGATTCTGGTAATGAGTGCGACGCTTGAAACAGAGCCGGTGGCGGCCCGGCTTGGTGGGGCCGCTGTCATCACAGCGACCGGCCGCCCGTTCCCGGTAGACGTGCGGTATCTCAAGCGGGGGCGGAGCCCGACCCATCCTCGCGACCTGCCGGCGGCGGTGGAGCGTACGATTTCTGATGCGTTGCGATCAACAGACGGCCACGTGCTGGTGTTCTTGCCAGGCGTAGGCGAGATCCATGCCACGGCCAGGCTGCTTGAGCCAATTGCACGGGCAGCAGGACACCGCGTCTTGCCATTGTTTGGTGATCTGCCACCAGAGCGGCAAGATGAGGTTCTCGAAGAACACGGCTGCCGCAAGATTATTCTGGCAACGAATGTGGCGGAAACCTCGTTGACCATTCCTGGCGTGACAGCGGTCATTGACGGCGGGCTCGCCCGTCAGGTGCAGGTGACGCCGGCCACTGGGCTGCCCCAGCTAGTAACGGTGCCAATTTCGGTTGCGTCAGCCGAGCAAAGGGCAGGGAGGGCAGGTCGCACCGGGCCGGGCATCTGCTGGCGTCTCTGGGAAGAGGCAGCACATCATCGTCGCCCCCCGGCAGAAACACCGGAGGTGTTACGGAGTGATCTGGTGCAGGCGTCACTGCTGCTGGCAACGCTTGGCGAAGGCGATGAATTTCCCTGGCTCGACCAGCCACCCGCGGCAATGCAGGAGAGGGCCCACCTCACCCTGAGCCGGCTGGGCTGTGTTGCCGAACCAGCTGAGCGGTCTGGGGCGGGGACCGCGACGGTTACGCCCCGGGGGAGGACCATCGTCGGACTTCCTGCCCATCCTCGCCTGGCGGCACTCTTGGTAGCCGGGGCCGAGCAGGGCGTGCTGCGGGAGGCTGCCGTGGCCGCTGCCCTGCTGTCAGAGCGTGATCCATTTCGCGCCGGTGGCCAGCAGCAGGCTGGGCCACGTGACCGGATTCAGCAGCGGACCCGTTCCGATGTGTATGACCGGGTGCTCGCGATTCAGCATTTTTACGCCACGGGAAATGCTGCAGGCGTTCCGGGCCTCGGACCGCTGCATGCAGGCGCGGCTCGAGGTGTCTTGCGTGCAGCCGATCAGTTCTACCGGCTTGTTGAAAACCTGGCGGGGCCGCGTGCGGAACAGCCAGAGGAGGCGTTCCGGCGGGTGTTGTTGGCAGCCTTCCCTGATCGCGTCTGTCGGCTGCGGGCCGGATCATCTGACCGCGGGGCCATGGTGGGAGGAAGGGGTGTTCGCCTCGACCGGGCAAGTCGGGTGCGGCAGGAACCCTACTTCCTGGCAGTCGACAT
>JBDQOY010000051.1:0-3297 GCA_040260935.1 Pirellulales bacterium | reverse complement strand
CTGATTATGAGGAAACGATCCGCGTCTATCGGCTTCCGCCCGAGGCCCCGCGGGCCGGAGAGGATGCCGAGGTCCCTGAGCCCCGTGAGCGTCTGGTGGCTGTCGTGCACGAGGCGGCCGCCCTGATCGTCGGCGACGACCCGGTGCAGGTTCACCATGTGCAGACTATCCTCGACGCGGGACGCCAGGACTCGTTAGCAAGTCATGCCAGGTTCGAGGCAGTGAATGAGCGGTCCCAGGCTGGACTGCCGGAGGCTGCCCCGACGCTTCGCTGGTTTGTCGATCCGTTTGCCCTCGCAGCAGCGTACAAGGCTGCCAACCCGCCACGTGAGCGGCGGAAGGGTCCAGACTATGTCGAGATTCTGGCCCGTCAGGGCTTTGATGCGGTCAAGGCAATCGGCGGAACCTTCCTTTTTGATGACGGCCCGCGGGAGCTGCGACATCAGACGGTCGTCTACGCACCACCCCTGCCCGGTCGTGAGCCCGATGCTGTCGATCGCTATGAACTTGCCGCACGGATGTTGCGGTTTCCGGCTGCGGAGCAGATTGAGCCACCATCCTGGGTGCCAGCCGGTTCGTCAAGTTGGTCAGCCATGCAGTGGGACATTCAGACCGCTTTTCAGTCAGCGGAATCGCTTGTTGACGATGTCGTGGGCGAAGAGGGCGTCTTTGATGATGTCATCGCCTCACTGAAGGAGGACCCGGATGGCCCTCAGATCGACGTTGAGGCCGACCTGATTGCCTGCCTGGGGCAGCGGGTCGCGATCCTGAGTGACTACGTCACTCCAATCGACATCGAGAGTGACCGGCTGGTGATCGCCATTGAGGCGACCGACCCGGAGCGGGTCGCCGCCACGGTTGCCAAGAGCATGTCGACAGACCCGGATATGCAGCGTATTGAGTCGCAGGGTCATGTCATCTGGGAATTGATCGATCGGACGATGGAGATTCCGAAGCTCGAGATTGAAACCCCGGGCGGGATCGTTGCCCATGCTGACCATGTCGAAGATGACCAGCATGAAGACCGTCGTCGGCTCCGGGAGAAGGAAGAAAAGTTGCTGCCGCACTCGGCGGTCACCGTCGCCCATGGGCATCTGCTGATTGCATCCCATCGCGATATTCTCGAGCGGGTGCTGGCAACCGTTGACAGTGCCGACTCGCTGGCCACGATGTCTGATTACCAGCGTGTCGAAGCGGAACTGTCAGAACTCTACCCCGGTCCGGTCACCCTGCGGGGATTTGCCCGCTCCGATGAGTCGATCCGTCCCGCGTACGAGATGCTCAAGCGGGGCTCGATGCCGAAGTCAAAGAGCGTCACCGGCCAGATTCTCAACAATCTCCTTGGCGATGGCGAGCCGGGAAGTGTTCGGGACCAGAAAATTGACGGCAGCACGCTGCCGGACTTTGAACTGATCCGGAAGTACTTCGGCACCGGTGGGTTTACGATGCAGAACCTCGAGGACGGCTGGTTTATTGGTGGGCTTTCGCTCGCCCGAACCGAGGCAGCCGAAGCCGAGCAGAGTCAGGAAGTGGCCAGCCGCCCCGAAGAGCCGGTCACTGAGTGAGCCGCTGAGGAACCCCGAGCCTGAAAGCGACTCACAGAGGGTTGCGCGTGTCAGCGGGTCGCCTTGGACGCCTCGTTGCGGCCGGAGTCAATGACCGCCCAAAAGGGATGCTGGTAGTCGCATCGCGTCCGGAGGTCCTCAAGCAGGACGTCGAGGTCAGGCGTGATGTCACCCTGCTGGAGACGGCGGCTTCCGAGGGTGACGGTCAGGGGTCGTTTGAAGTCGACCAAGTCGGGTGACAGCCAGATGCGGACCCGTTCAGCCCCGCAGCGGACGGTGATCCGGTTGCTCGTGCTGATCCGACCATCAAGGCTGAATGGTCGAATCGTTGGTGGTGGCGGCCAGTCAACCGGCAGGACCATGGTTCGGGGGGGTGGCTGATCGATTTCCAGCCACCAGAAGAAACGGTCCCAGGGGCGCAGGGTGACAGCGTTGAACTCCGGTGCCAAGAATCGTCGCGTTCGACGTCCCATCCAGTCAAAAATGCGAATGATTTCGTCGGAGAAGTGTTCGTGTCCACGGCCGCGGTACTCGACATAGGTGATGTCGTAGCCCTTGAGCAGATAGCGGTTGAGGTCCATCTCATTGGTGGCGAACCTGCCCTGGTCGAGCCCTCCGCCGACAAGGTAGAGGGGTAGCTTGGCGGCGTTGGCGTGGTAATGGTTGACGTACTGACCTGCGGTGGCGGATACCGCCACGAGGCCGGCCCAGAGGTCAGGGTGCGCGAGGGCGATATCCCAGGCGGCGTCCCCACCCATCGAATGGCCAGACAGAAAGACGCGATCGGCGTCGATGGCAAAGCGCCGGGACGCTTCACGCAAGGCCGCTAGGACGGCGGCATGCTCGGTTGCTGAGTACTGGTAGGTGGTCTGTTCGTCCTCGGCCCAGGCTGGGGCAATAACGATGGCCCCATGGCGGGCGGCCTGCCCGGTTCGCTGCCCCTGGTCATCGGGCATGCCAGCCCACCACTCAATCTGGTTGAGGGGCGTCGTCCAAGCCGCGTGAAGCGTCACGACGGCCGGGTAGCGGCGGAGGGCGTCATATTCCGGAGGGAGTTGGACCAGGCAGCGAATGCTCCGGGCGGGCCGCTCGGGGCCTGCGGGAACGGGAACCGTGATGTCGTGGAGTCCGGAGGCCGTGGCAGCAGTGTCAATCGGCGGAAGCATTGCGGCGGCGATCGCGGCGACGGTGGGGGCATCGAAGGACTCCTCATCTTCCAGTTCACGACGAATGGCGTCCCGGTCCACGGCCTCGGCACTGACTAGGTACCGGCGGAGGAGCCCGCGGACCCGAGCCGCTGAAAGGGCGAGTTTAATGTTTACCTGGGAGGCCTCGGCGCCAGCCAGCCAGCCGCTAACCCCGAGGGCCACGGCCTGCTCTGGAGGCAGTTGGCCGTCGCTACCGATGCGCTCAAAAACGGCAAGGCGACTCAGTGTGCTGAAGGTCAGCTGGCTGGCAATTTCTTCGACCAGCTTGCGAGCCGGTTGTTGGTCTCGCGAGTCAGGCAGGGCCGCAGCCTGTTGGCGGAGCAGTTTGACAAGTTGCTCGGCCCGATTCAGGCGGGATTGATAGTCATCACGGATCTCGCGAATGGCCTGAAGTAGTTCTCCCGTCCCGGCATCGGTTGGAAATGACTCCAGCAGACTGATCACCAGGCGATCCTGCCCCGCCTGTTGTCGCAGCCGGATTTCGTCGAGGGTCTGCCCGGCTTCCAGGGCGGCCAGCCGCTTCT
>JBDQOY010000050.1:0-4871 GCA_040260935.1 Pirellulales bacterium | reverse complement strand
GTGTGCAGGAGTGGCAGCCGTGGTGGGGTGGCCGGGGCGGGTTTCTGCCACGGTATTCCGGCGGTGGCAATTGGCGGCCCGGTCCAGCGGCGTGGTGGGGCTGTTGGTTCGGCCTGCGGCGGCTCGCCATGAGCCAACCTGGGCAGAGACGCGGATTCAGGTCTGTCCTGCCCGTGCGGCGGCAACTGGAGGGACTTGTTCGGTGCGTTCGCCAGCAGACAAGGCGATCAGGGACAGGGCGAACTGGATTGAGCGGCGGGCCTACACGCTTGTGCGGGTCGGCGGGCAGTGGGATGCCGCCACTGCTGTGGCCGAGCCGACAGTCACCTGCGTCCTTGATCTCACTGATGGCAGCGAGTGTTTGGCTGTGACGAACGGCGCGGGCCAGGTTCCCGAACCGGTTGGCTGGCGGGGGGTGGCATGTCGCGCATCATGACCATCTGGCTGCCCCGATGGCCGGTGCAGCGAGTCTTGCAGCAGCAGCCGGAGTGTCGGTCGCGGCCGGTTGTACTCTGCCGCCAGAACCATCGCGGCCTCCTCACGGTGACCTCGTGGGGCTGGGCAACGCCACCGGCTGGAGCTCCTGAAAGGCAGCCACGCATCTGTCCAGGAATGTCGCTGGCTGAGGCAATGGCGGTGCTAGCGGCGTCCAGTGGGCCGCAGGCCTGCCGGTTGGCCCATGTTGTGGATGAGGATTACATCGGAGACCAGCAGGCACTCGAGACGCTGGCCCGGTGGTGTCGCCGCTTTTCACCGGTGGTGGCCCTGGGGCCAGAGGTTGGAACCGCCGGCAGCGACAGCCTGCATCTCGACGTGACTGGTACGGCACACTTTTTTGGTGGCGAGTCAGCGCTCGTTCGCACCGCCCTCTGGACGTTGGCTGCTCGTGGTTTGTATGCCCGGGTTGCCATTGCTGATACCCCGACGGCCGCCTGGGCGGCGGCTCGCTATCCCGAGAGGGTGCAGCATGCCAGTCAGGCTCAGACTGCCGGCCTGCCGGCCCCTGCGGCAGGGCAGCATGGTCGCTGGCGGCATCGCCAGCAGCGGTGGGTGGTGGTGCCACCGGGGCAGCAGCGGCAACTACTGGGCAGTCTGCCGCTGGCAGCGTTGCGGCTTGCGACGAATGCCTGTGAGACCTTGGCCGAGGTGGGGGTGGCAACGGTTGGCCAGCTGCTGCGGCTGTCGCGGGTGAGCCTGCGGCAGCGGTTTGAGCCGGAGGTC
Source organism: Pirellulales bacterium (assembly GCA_040260935.1). GTDB lineage: Bacteria > Planctomycetota > Planctomycetia > Pirellulales > UBA1268 > UBA1268. Next base: position 3,650 of record JBDQOY010000050.1, on the reverse strand, counting down.
ACCCTGCGTATTGCCCACCTGCTGGGTGAGGCTGCCGAGCCGTTGACATTCCCGCGTGGCGACGATCTGCCGAGTGCCACTGAGGTCTTTGACCTGCCGGTTCTCAGCCGGGACCTTGTCGGTGATGCGTTTGCGCAGTTGCTCAGGGTGCTGGTGGGAGACTGCCTGCAGCCACTGCGGGTTGCCGGCCGTGGCATCACCAGCCTGCAGGTGCGGCTAGATGGTGACGGCCGGGGGCCGACAGTGATCGATGTCGGGCTTTTCCGGCCGACTGTCGAGGCAACGCATCTGGTTGATCTCATCCTGTTGCGGCTGGAACGCATCCGACTGGCTCGGGAGATCACCGCAGTCACCGTTGAGGTGGTTGCGGTGGCGACCCTGCCCTGCCGTCAGCAGGTGCTCTTTGCAGGGCCACCGACCGCAGGGGCGGCTGCAGTCGATGGGCTGCTCGACCGGCTGGCAAGTCGGCTGGGCCGCAGTGCGGTGATTGAGCCCCGGCTGGTGGCCGATGCCCAGCCAGAGGCAGCCTGGGCGGCGGTGCCGATTGCCGGCAGGGTTGGTCTGCGGCAAGCCCGACCACAGGCTGGTGGTCGGGTGGCACTCCGGTACAGGCACGGCCAGCGGGGAGCCGCGGGAGGCAGCCGGCCAACCTTCTTACTGCCCAGGCCGCAGCCCCTGGAGGTGCTTGCTCTTGCTCCCGAGGGGCCTCCGCTGCGGTTCCGCTGGCGGGGGCAGGATCACCGGGTGGATCGTGTTCGTGGTCCTGAGCGGATTGAGACAGCCTGGTGGCGTGGGCCGACGGTGCGGCGGGACTACTACATCGTCGAGACCGCCAGCGGTGGTCGGTTTTGGCTGTTTCAGGGGCTGCGGCGGCAGAGTTGGTTTTTGCATGGAACCTACGGCTGAACTGAGGGGCCGGCAGGCCGTCTGGCAGGTGGAAGAACTGTCATGCCGTCCTGCTCTTGTCGGGCGGGGCGAACAGTGGTGCGTGCATGGAGGAGAGACGGGTTGATGGCTGGCAGACTTGTGGATGAGGCATGCTCACGCGGCGACTACGCTGAACTGCATTGCACGACCAACTTTTCATTTTTGCAGGGAGGCTCACACCCGGAGGAACTGGTCATCCGGGCGGCCGCCCTCGGCTACACCGCCGTGGCGATCACTGATCAGGCCAGCCTGTCGGGCATTGTCAGGGCGCATGCAGCTGCCAAAGAGGCTGGCATCAAACTGATTGTCGGTGCGGTGGTTGCGCCGGTTGATGCCACCCCGTTGGTGCTTTGGGCAACCGACCAGATTGGCTATGCCAATCTCTGTAGGGTGCTGACGGTCGGGCTGATGAAGCCAGCGCCCCCGGACTCAGCGTGGTCCCACGGTGACAGCGGAACGGTGCCGCCTGAGAGTGCTGAACGTCGCTGCCGGCTGACGGCCGACGAGATGGCTGCCCATGCTGAAGGGCTGCTGGCTGGCCTGCCGCTGGCGGGGCTGCTTGGTCGGCATGACAAAGCGGTTGAGGCCATTCGCGGCTGGCAGGAACGGCTGGGAGATCGGCTTGTCGGGCTGGCGGAAGTGGCCTGCGAGGGTGACGACGAGGAACGACTGGCGTTCTATGAATCCCTGGGGCGGCAGACGGGACTGCCGCTGGTGGCTGCTGGTGATGTTCGTTATCACGACCGCAGTCGGCAGCCCCTCCACGATGCCCTGGCGGCCGTCCGGCATGGCGGAACGGTTGAAGCTGTTCGTGACCAGTTGCTTTCCAACGGGGAGCGGCATCTGCAGGATGTCACGCGGATCACCGCCCGGTTTGCGGCGCTGCCGGGGGCGGTGGCTCGGACATGTGAACTGGCTGACCGCTGCCGGTTTTCACTCGATCAACTCCACTACGAATACCCTGATGCGGTTGTGCCGGCTGGCCGGACGCCGGCGGACTATCTCCGCGACCTCAGCTGGAAGGGAGCACGGCAGCGGTATCCAGACGGGGTGCCGGCCAAGGTGGCCAAACTGCTTCAGCATGAACTCACGCTGGTGAATGAGTTGGGCTACGAGGCCTATTTTCTCACGGTGTTTGACATGGTGCGGTTTGCCCGACGGCGGGGCATCCTCTGTCAGGGTCGGGGGTCGGCGGCCAATTCGGCCATCTGTTATTGCCTGGGCATCACCTCGGTCGACCCCGCGCGGATGAGTGTGCTCTTCGAGCGTTTTGTCAGTCGCGAGCGTGATGAGGCGCCCGATATTGACATCGATTTTGAGCATCAGCGTCGTGAAGAGGTGTTGCAGTACCTCTACACCACCTACGGTCGCATGCGAGCGGCGATGACCGCCGAGGTGATCTGCTACCGAGTGCGATCGGCGGTGCGCGACCTCGCCAAGGTGTTGGGGTTTTCACTCGACCGGGTTGAGCGGCTGGCGCAGGTCCTCGATGCCGGTGATGAGCTGGAGCAGCTTCCTGGCCGGCTGGCCGAGGCTGGGGTTGATCCGGGCAGTGAGGCAGGCAGCCGGCTCGTGACGCTGGCGGGGCAACTGCTCGGCTTTCCCAGGCACCTGGGGCAGCATGTCGGTGGCATGGTGATGACCCGGGGGGAGCTTTGTGAACTGGTTCCGATTCAGCCGGCCGGCATGGCTGGCCGGACAGTCATCCAGTGGGACAAGAACGACCTTGATGAACTTGGCATCCTCAAGGTGGACTGCCTTGCCCTCGGCATGCTGACGGCGATCCGGCGGGCCTTTGCGTTGGTGGAGCAGGCTGGCGGGCCGACGCTCTCGCTGGCAACCGTGCCAGCGGAAGACCCTGCGGTCTATGAAATGCTCACGCGGGCGGACACCGTTGGAGTTTTTCAGATTGAGAGCCGGGCACAGCGGAGCATGCTGCCGCGGCTGAAGCCGGCCTGCTTCTACGACCTGGTGATTGAGGTGGCGATTGTGCGGCCGGGGCCTATCCAGGGCGATATGGTGCATCCTTATCTGCGGCGTCGCGAAGGAAATGAGCCTGTGCACTACCCCACCCCGGCCATTCGCGAGGTGCTGGAAAAAACCCTTGGCGTACCACTGTTTCAGGAACAGGCGATGCGGCTGGCCGTGGTGGCTGCCGGCTTCACGCCCGGTGAAGCGGATCAGCTGCGGCGGGCGATGGGGGCCTGGCGGCGGCCTGGGGTGATCGATGCATTCCACCGTCGGCTGGTTCATGGCATGCAGGCCCGCGGCCTGTCACCAGCCTTTGCCGAGCAGGTCTTCCGGCAGCTGCGGGGCTTTGGCGAATACGGCTTTCCCGAGTCGCACGCAGCGAGTTTTGCGCTGTTGGTTTATGTCTCTGCCTGGCTGAAGCGGCACCATCCCGCCGCATTCACCGCTGCTCTTCTGGGCAGCCAGCCGATGGGCTTTTACGCTCCCGCCCAACTGGTGCGTGATGCCCGCGAACATGGGGTGACGGTGCTGCCGACGTGCGTGCAGCGGAGCGGCTGGCGGGCGTCACTTGAGGTGCCAGAGGCTCCCGGCACGGTGGCCGGGCCGGCGGTGCGGCTGGGGCTGGAGCAGGTGCATGGCCTGGGGGAAGTGGTTGGCAGGCGGATTGAAGCGGTACGGCAGGCCGGCCCCTTCGCCAGTATCGATGACCTTATGCGGCGGTGCCGGCTTGCCCGTGACGAACTGGCTCATCT
>JBDQOY010000049.1:0-3437 GCA_040260935.1 Pirellulales bacterium | reverse complement strand
ATGGCGATCGATCGATAGTCGAGTTTCCAGTCGTGTTCAGCAGCGGCGGCGGCCAGCTGGACGAATCCTTGCGCGTAGCTCGCGACCTTGGTGTCCCCAGCACGCTCGTCACTGAGGCGGTCTATGCCCGCTGCCTCTCCGCAGGCAAGGAGGCCCGGGTGCGGGCCAGTGGCGTTCTGGCCGGCCCGACCGCCACGCCGGTCGCCGACCGGCAGGCGTTCATCGACCAGGTACGGCAGGCACTCTACGCATCCAAGATCGCGAGCTACGCGCAAGGATTCGTCCAGCTGGCCGCCGCCGCTGCTGAACACGACTGGAAACTCGACTATCGATCGATCGCCATGCTCTGGCGTGGTGGCTGCATCATCCGCGCGCAATTCCTGGACCGTATCGCCGAGGCCTACGAAGCCGACCCGACTCTCGAGAACCTGATGCTCGCTCCGTATTTCACCAAGGCCCTCACCGCCAGCCAGGACGCCTGGCGGCAGGTGGTCGCCACCGCGGCTGCCAGCGGCATTCCAACGCCAGCCTTCATGACAGCACTCGCCTACTACGATGGCTACCGCAGCGGCACACTTCCGGCCAATCTGCTGCAGGCCCAGCGGGACTACTTCGGTGCCCACACCTACCAGCGCACCGACCGCGAGGGCACCTTCCACAGTGAATGGCTGGAGCTCCGTCGTCCGGTCTCCTGACCCGTTCGCGTCCCCGCTCCCCCCTCACCCACAGGAGTCTGTCATGACGACAGGATATCTCGACCATCTTTTTGGGCTCTCCGGCCGCACCGCAGTGGTCGTCGGCGGCACCGGTGTCCTCGGCGGCGCACTTGCGGACGGCCTCGCTGCTGCCGGTGCCTTCGTGGTGGTGGCCGGCCGTGGGGCAGAACGCGGGGAGGCCCGCGTTGCGGCCATTCATGACGCCGGTGGCGAGGCCACCTTCGTGGCAGTTGATGCCGTCGATCGCAGCAGCGTCGAGGCCCTCCTCGCCGCCACCATCAATGCCCGCGGGCAGGCCGACATTCTTGTCAACTGTGCCGGCGTCAATTCGTCAGTCCCCTACCTTGAGATTCCGGATGACGACTGGGACCGAGTCATCGACACGAACCTCAAGAGCACTCATCTCGGCTGCCAGATCTTTGGCGGCCACATGGCTGCCAGCGGCGGCGGCGCGATTCTCAACATCGGCAGCGTCTCAGCCGACAAACCGCTGTCAAAGGTGTTTGCCTACTCCGCCTCAAAAGCTGCTGTCCTCAACTACACCCAGAACGTCGCGCGGGAACTGGCCCCCAAGGGTGTCCGAGTCAACGCCCTCTGCCCCGGCTTCTTCCCGGCCGAACAGAACCGCAAGATTCTCTCCCCTGAACGAACCGCTCAGATCATGGGTCAGACGCCGATGGATCGCTTCGGCAATCCCGAAGAACTCATCGGTGCCGCCATCCTGCTGTGCAGTGGCACTGCCGGCAGTTTCATCACCGGTACGAGCCTCTACGTTGACGGCGGGTTTACGGGGATGCGGCTCTAGCTTTCGCGCAAAAACGCCATCCATGGCCGTTTTTGCTTGGTGTACAGGACACGAAGCCAGAGGTTCGTGTCCTGCACGGCCCGGCCTCCTGCCGGGCGGGCCGCTTTCGCGCAAAAACGCCATCCATGGCCGTTTTTGCTTGGTGTACAGGACTCGAAGCCAGAGGTTCGCGGCACGCACGACGCGATACACTGCGAGGTACACTTGATGAAGAAACCCCGCAGCGTAGCCGCGCACGGTTTCTGCCACTGATCCCCCCTACCACCACCGCATGCCGCACACCATCGTCATCTTCGGCGCCTCCGGCGACCTGACCAGCCGCAAACTGATTCCGGCACTTGCCAACCTCATGCGGAATGGGCTGCTGCCGGACGAGACCACCATCGTCGGTTTTTCCCGGACTCCCATGACCGACGAGGCATGGCGAGCCAGCCTGCGAGTCACGACCGAAGCACACGCTGGCGGTCAGCCGTTCACCGCGGCGGACTGGGAAGCCTTCGCACCCTCAATCCATTACCAACCCGGTGACATCGCAAAAGCCGAAGACCTCGCCCGCCTGCAGGATCGGCTGCAGGCACTCGAAGGAGGCCGGGCCGCCACCCGCGTCTATTATCTTGCCACTGCTCCCCAATTCTATGCACCGGTGGTGTCGGCGCTGGGCAACCTCGGGATGGCCAGTGAAGACGCCGGGCCCCGCCGGCTCGTGATCGAAAAGCCTTTCGGTACCGACCTGGAAACGGCCCGGGCGCTCAACGCGCACATTCACTCCGTCTTCAATGAGTCACAGGTCTACCGGATCGACCACTACCTCGGAAAAGAGTCGGTCCAGAACATCCTGGCCCTGCGGTTCGCCAACACGATCTTTGAGCCCGTCTGGAACCGACGCTACATCGATCACATTCAGATCACCGTGGCAGAAGAGGTCGCCGTCGGCCGCCGGGGCAGTTATTACGACTCGGCCGGTGTCCTCCGGGACATGTTCCAGAACCACATTCTGCAACTGCTGATGGTGACGGCGATGGAAGCTCCGGTTCACTTCAACGCCGATGCTGTCCGCAATGAGAAGGTGAAAGTGCTCGATGCCATTCGCCCACTCGACCTCGGGCATGTTGCCGACGCCGGCATCCGGGGCCAGTACGCTGGCTACACCGCCGAGCCCGGCGTTGCCGCCGACAGCCAGACCGCCACCTTCGGAGCGATCCGCCTCGAGGTTAATAATTGGCGGTGGCAGGGCGTGCCGTTCTACCTGCGAAGCGGCAAGGCGATGAGCTGCCGCACCACGCAGATCGTCATCGGTTTCAGGCAGCCGCCGCTGGAACTGTTCGCGGCAGACAATTCGCGATCCCAGCGCGAGGCCAACCGGCTGGTCATTCAGATCCAGCCGGCAGAGGGCATTCAACTGCACTTCCACACCAAGGTGCCCGGTGACGGCATGCGGCTGCGGCTGACCGATCTTGAGTTCAGTTACTCCCGCGAGTTTGCCGGCCGCCTCCCGGAAGCCTATGAGCCACTCCTGCTCGACTGCATGACCGGTGACGCCAGCCTCTTTGCCCGGGCTGACGAAGTCGAAAAGTCATGGGGGATCATCGATCCGTTCGTCCGGGCCTGGCAATCCGTCGACATGTCGCCAATTCCAACCTATGAGCCAGGAAACTGGGGCCCGCCGAGCAGCACCGAATGGATGCTGGCACAGGGCCGCAGCTGGTTTGACCTCTGCCCCGTCCTGTCGTGAACACCTCCTCGTCGTCGGCTGTCGCAGCCCGCCCCTGCCGGCAGCCCCTGCAACTCGGCTCGCTTCGGCTCGACTCACAGATCGTGCAGGCGGCACTCTCTGGCTACAGCGATCTCCCCATGCGGGTTCTGGCCCGGCGGTTTGGGGCCGCCTACACCCTCTGCGAGGTAATGCTCGACCAGTT
>JBDQOY010000048.1:0-2742 GCA_040260935.1 Pirellulales bacterium | reverse complement strand
GGAGGTGTTCCGCCGGTTGCAGTACGAGAGTGGCGGCCATCGCGTCCAGCGGGTTCCGGACACTGAAACCAAGGGGCGGGTGCATACGTCAGCGGCAACGGTGGCGGTGCTGCCTGAGCCGGAAGATGTCGAGGTGACAATTGCACCGGAGGAATACCGGAAAGACCTGTTCTGCGCCAGCGGGCCGGGTGGGCAGCATGTCAATAAGACAACTTCGGCGGTGCGGCTGACGCACCTTGAGGCGGGTATTGTGGTGCAGTGCCAGGACGAGAAGAGCCAGCACAAGAATTTTGCCAAGGCGTTGCGGGTACTGAAGACGCGGCTCTATGAGCGGCAGCGACAGATTGAGCACGAGAAGCGAGCCAGCGAACGCCGCGGGCTTGTTGGTTCGGGTGACCGCAGTCAACGCATTCGGACCTACAACTTTCCGCAGAACAGGCTGACGGACCACCGGCTGAATCAGAACTTCAACCTTGAAAATATTTTGGCCGGCCGGCTCGGTCTTGTGATTGACGCACTGGCAGAGCGGGCTCGCCAGGAACGCCGGGGCAGCGTGGTTGGCGGCTAAATGGCGGCGGCTGTCGAAGTGACTGCCGGCGTGATGATAGGTCTGTTTGGGACACCAGAACCATGGCTGAAACTCCTGCTGCGTCTCCTGCTGGGGAAGAGGTCTGGACGGTCGGCCGCCTGCTGACCTGGACCACCGAGTGGCTCGGCAAACGCGGCAGTGAGTCGCCCCGGCTCGATGCCGAGGTGTTGCTGGCCGCAGTGCGGGGTTGCCAACGCATCATGCTTTACACCGCATTTGATGAGCCGGTTAACGAGGCGATGCGGGGGCGGTTTCGCGAACTGATCAGGCGGCGTGGCGAGGGCGAGCCGGTGGCCTATTTGGTGGGTGAGAAGGAGTTCTTTTCGCTGCCCTTCACCGTGACGCCGGCCACGCTGATTCCCCGGCCAGAGACCGAGGGGCTCGTGGTGCGTCTACTTGACCTGTGCAAGCAACGGGCTGTGGCCGCGCCGAGGATTCTCGACGTGGGGACGGGCTCAGGGGCGATTGCGGTGACCCTGGCCAAGCAACTTCCTACCGCAAGCCTGGTGGCGACCGACTGTTCCGAGGCGGCACTTGCTGTGGCGGCGGTCAATGCGGAGCGGCACGGGGTGGCCGACCGGGTGCGATGTGTTGCCTGTGATCTGCTCGAGCACCCGGCAACGGCGGGCTCGTGGGACTTCATCGTCAGCAATCCACCCTATGTCCGTGAGGATGAATTCAACGGCCTCCCTCCTGATGTTCGCCTGCATGAGCCTCGGCAGGCTCTGGTGGGTGGCCCGACCGGCTGTGAGGTGATCGAGCGGCTCTTGCCAGCGGCTGCAGCCCGGTTGGCTCCGGGGGGCTGGCTGCTCATCGAGGTTGGACCCTCCACTGCGGCAGCGGCGGCTGGGCTGATCGCGGCCACTGCCGGGCTGGTAGCTGAGCCGACACTCAGGGACGCTGCGGGGCTGCCGCGGATCGTTCAGGCACGGGCCGAATAAATAATCTGCCCCTGCTGCCGCCGGCGCTCGCTTTTGTAACCAGAGGGGTCGCGCTCACCGGGAGCGATGATCCTCGGCAGTGCTGGTGCAAATGGTGTGGCGATGAGGTTTCGGCGGATCGTGCTGTTCGGTTCGGGTGTGCTGGCCAGGATGGGCCGCAGCTTTCGTCAAGCGGTTGGCCCGCAGGGCGACAGGGTGGCAGCCGGTGGCAGCGAAGTATCAGTGCTGCCTCCGCTGCCTCCGTTGGTAGCCGTCGCCCTTGTTGTGGGGGTTGGTGCCGGGGCCGGAACGCGACTCGCCTGCTGTCTCGATGTCGACATGAACGGCTGGCTTGGCGTGGGTGCGGCTGCGGCGCCGCTGGGGGCTGCACTCCTCTGGCGGAGGCAGACTGATCGGCAGAAGATGACGCTCGCTCCCTGGCTCTGGTTATTGCTTGCCATGGGGCTGGCCGCGGCCGGATGGGGGTGGTGTCAGTCGCGACTTTTTCCAGCAGATGAATTGGCCTGGAGTCTTGGCGAGAGACCGCAGCCGCTGGTGGTCAGAGGCACGGTGCTTCAGGGGCCAGTCTATCGACCAGCGCAGGCTGCCGGCCTCGGAGGCCCGGCCCGGCCCGGGTGCACCGAGTGGCTGCTGGGCGTGACCGCTGCCCGACACCATGACACCTGGGTGGCGGCATCGGGGCGGGCCCGGGTCTTCGTCGACGGCTCCCCTGCTCCGCTCGCAGTTGGCAGCCGGGTTCGGGTGTTTGGGCGGGGGCTGCGGCCAACGCCGGCGCTCAATCCTGGTGAATACGATGCTGCGGCTCAGGCGCAGCGTGACCGCACACTCAGTCTGATTCGGGTGCGTGACTGGGCGGCCGTTGACCAGGTTGCCCCGCCTCCGTGGTGGTCGTGGCAGGCGGTGGTTGATCGTCTCCGAGGCCTGGCGGTGGCTCAGGTTGAGGCCTGGGTGCCTCCAGTCCAACAGCCGCTTGCCTACGCGTTTCTGTTGGGGAGGCGGCAGCAGTTGGTGGCAGCTTGCCGCGAACGCTTTGCCGCCACGGGTACCAGCCATCTGCTGGCCATCTCTGGGTTGCATGTCGGCATTCTCGCAGCGACCGTCGGTGTGACGCTCCGCGGCCTCGCCATCTCACGACGCTCGGTCTGGCTGATCGTGGCGGGCGTAGTCTCCGTCTACGCAATGATGATTGGAGACGCCCTACCCGTCTGGCGG
>JBDQOY010000047.1:0-11008 GCA_040260935.1 Pirellulales bacterium | reverse complement strand
TCTCGCCCAATCGCGGCGACGAGGGCGGCGAGTTCGTCAGTCTGAGCCGACGCGGGAACCCGGATGACCTCGGCATCGATTCCGACCCGCTCGGCCGCAGCCGCCTTGCTCTTCACATACGAGGCACTGGCGGCGACCTCGCCCACAAGCACCACAACCAGCCGCGGGCGGCGGCCTGCCTCCGCACAAAACCGGCTCACCCGGTCACGGAGGTCCCGCTCGATTCTGCCAGCCAGTTCACGGCCGTCGAGTCGTCGTGCGGTCATCAGTCGGTCTCCCTCGGGTGCTGGAGGCAGTGTGGGGGTGTGGTGCGGAGGGGAGTTCAGGAGTCACTGCTGGTTGATGCTTCTGGCAGCGAGGGGTCGGCTCCCGTGCCGGACTGTTCCTGCATGTAGGTCATCCGCAGTTGATGGAGGATTTCCTCGAGCAAGCGTTGCTCGTCCTTCTGCAGATTCCCGGCTGTTTTCTTTTCGAGCATCTCAAGCATGTCGATGAAGTGCCGCGCTGTCTCAAGGTTTTTGAGTGATTCTTTGGTGATGGGGTTGGGGATCTTGCCAAAGGCCATCAAGGCCTGGGTGAAGAGTGTCTGGGTGAGAAAATCAAACGTGGCAGGTGGTGCCTTGAGGGGCGGCGTATTGGCGGATTCAGACATGGGATCACTCTCAGGATAGGGGCAGGGCGAAACAGAAAATCAGGAGGCCGCAGTCGACTTGCAGGCGGTGTGGTGGGCGACGGCGGCCTCGATCAGGCTGGCAAAGAGCGGATGGGCCGCCGTTGGCTTGCTTTTGAATTCAGGGTGGAACTGGACGGCAACGAACCAGGGGTGGTCGGCGACTTCAACAATTTCCACGAGGCTCTCGTCGGGGCTGGTCCCGGCGATGACAAGCCCGGCCTGTTCAAGTTGCTGGCGGTAGCCGCTGTTGAACTCGTAGCGGTGGCGGTGGCGTTCAGCGATCTCAAGGCAGCCGTAGGCAGCAGCAGAGCGACTGCCGGGCGTGAGGGTTGCAGGCTGGCTTCCCAGTCGCATGGTCCCGCCCTTGTCGGTGACACCTTCCTGTTCCTCCATCAGGCAGATGACTGGATGGGGGGTGTCGCGGAAGAACTCAGTGGAGTGGGCCTCCGTCAGGCCCGCGGCATGCCGGGCGAAGTCGATGACGGCGCATTGCATACCGAGGCAGATCCCGAGAAACGGCAACTTTCGTTCCCGGGCATAGCGAATCGCCTGCACTTTGCCTTCGATGCCACGTTCCCCGAAGCCTCCGGGAACGATCAGGGCATCAAAGCCTGCGAGCAGACGATCGGCGCCTTCCTGTTCGATGTCCTCACTCTTGATCGCCTGCACCCGAACCTGGGTCTGGTTCGCGATCCCGCCATGATCGAGTGCTTCATAGATGCTCTTGTAGGCATCCCGGTGTTCGGCGTACTTGCCGACTAAGGCAATCGAAATTTCATGCTCAGGGTTGCGGAGGCGATGGAGAATGTCATGCCAGCCGTCGAGGGCCGCCGGTGAGGCGGGCAGGCCGAGCCGCTTGAGAATCAGGTCATCGATTTTGTTGCTCTGCAGAGACAGGGGCACTTCATAGATTGAAAAGTCCTTGTCCCGTTCTTCAATGACCGAGTTGAGCGGCACGTTGCAGAACAGTGCAATCTTTTCCCGGTCGGAGGTGTCGAGCGCCCGTTCGGTGCGACAGACGAGAATGTCGGGCTGGATGCCAATTTGCCGGAGGATGCCGACGGAGTGCTGCGTTGGCTTGGTCTTCAGTTCACCGGCAGCCTTCAGGAACGGCACCAGGGTCAAGTGAATGAAGATGCAGTTCTCACGGCCCAACTCCAGCGGGATCTGCCGGATCGCCTCAAGGAATGGCAGACTTTCAATGTCACCGACAGTGCCGCCGATTTCGGTCATCACCACATCGGTGTCGGCGTCACCCAGTTGGGTGACCATCTCCTTGATTTCGTTGGTGATGTGCGGGATCACCTGGACCGTCTTGCCCAAAAACTCGCCCCGCCGTTCCTTGTTGATGACCGCCTGATAGATCTGGCCGGTGGTGTAGTTGCTCTGACGGGTGAGGTGGGTGGTGGTGAACCGCTCGTAGTGGCCGAGGTCGAGGTCGGTCTCGCTGCCGTCGTCGAGCACATAGACCTCACCGTGCTGGTAGGGGCTCATCGTGCCGGGGTCGACATTGATGTAGGGGTCGAGTTTCTGCATCTTCACCCGCAGCCCGCGGGATTCCAGCAGCATGGCAATCGAGGCACTGGTAAGACCCTTGCCGAGCGAACTGACTACGCCGCCGGTCACGAAAATATGCTTGGTCACGCGGGTCGATTCCTAGGGGGGAGCGGAGGGGGGCGACTGGGGCGGACGAAACCGTTGCCTGCGGGCGATTGAACCAAGTCAGTCCCGTCTCGGTCAAATGCCCCCCAGGGCTTTGGGGGCAGCAGACGTGGTGTAGAGTAAAGCAAATGAAGATTCACCCAGATACCACCACCGAACGGCCCGCGACCGCTGACGTCCGCATCAAGCGTCTCGACCCGCTGGTACCGCCCGCCCGCCTGGTTTCGACCCTGCCGCTGACTGACACCGCTACCGCGACGGTTGTCTCGGGGCGACAGCAGGTCGAACGCGTGCTGGCCGGGGAGGATGACCGGCTGCTGGTGGTCGTCGGTCCCTGTTCGATTCATGATCTCGATGCCGCCCGTGACTATGCCAAACGCCTGGCGACGCTGGCCGGCGAACTTCAGGATCGGCTGCTGGTCGTGATGCGGGTCTACTTCGAGAAACCGCGGACGACGGTCGGCTGGAAGGGACTGATCAACGACCCCCACATCGATGATTCCTTCGATGTCGGCACCGGCTTGCGGCTGGCCCGAGGTTTGTTGCTTGAGATTGCCGATTTGGGGCTGCCGACGGCGACCGAGTTTCTTGAGCCGATCACACCGCAGTTCATTGCCGACACCATTGCCTTGGGGGCGATCGGTGCCCGCACGACCGAGTCGCCTACCCACCGACAGATGGCCAGCGGCCTGTCGATGCCGGTCGGTTTCAAGAATTCAACCGATGGCTCGCTTCAGGCAGCCGTCGATGCGATGCAGGCTGCCCGCACGCCGCACTCATTCCTGGGGATCGATAACGGCGGTGGCATCTGTGTGGTGTCGACGGCCGGAAACCCGTGGGGTGTGCTGATGCTCCGCGGGGGTCGCGATGGGGCCAACTACTCCCCAGCGATGGTGCAGGATGCCCGCGACCGGCTCGAGAAAGTCGGCCTGCCTCCCCGGGTGATCATCGACTGCAGTCACGCCAACTCAGGCAAGGATCATCGCCGGCAGGCGATTGTCTGGCGGGACGTCCTCGAGCAGCGGGTGGCGGGCGACACCTCGATCGTCGGCCTGATGCTTGAGAGCAACATTCATGCAGGCAAGCAGCCACCCCAGCAGGACCGGTCGGCACTGGCCTACGGGGTGTCGATCACCGACGCCTGCATCGCTTGGGAGGAGACCGAGCAACTGCTCCGCGAAGCCTACGATCGCCTCGGCGGGGAGTAGGGGCCTCGCTACCCGGCCGCAGATCGTTTCCTGCCAGCGGCTCAGCTTTGTTTTTCCACCGGCACCACGAGCACACTGCTGCTGGCGTGGGTCAGCACGGCCTCTGAGGTACTGCCGAGCAGCCAGCGGGTGAAGGTGTCGGTCGGTGTTCGACCGATCACGATCAGATCGGTGTGGTCCTTTCGAGTTTGCTCCAGGATCCGATCCCCCGGGTTGCCCTCCACGACGACCGGCGGCTCATGCTGAAAGCATCCAGGGAGTCCAGCCTGAAATGCCGCGAGTTGGCTCTCGAGGTCGTGGACCTCGTCGTCATGTTCCTGCTGCCAGGCCTGTGCAATGGCGGCGGTGTCCGGGTCACGAGCCCGTTTCTCCAGCCAGGCAGGCAGCGGCCCTGCCAGCATCGATTCAGCAACGCCAAGCACCCTGCCGGTGGCGGTCTCCGACCAATGCATCTGGCCTAGCGTTGTCGTGACGGCCACGGCACTGTCGGGATGATGGCAAACAAGCGTGCGCAGGCCGGTGGCTTCCGGCGGGGCGGCTCGCACCACCAGCACCGGCAGGTGGGCGCCGTGAAGCACTGCCCGCGACACGCTGCCGAGCAGCAGCCGTTCCAGCGAGCCGTGGCCACGGGCACCGACAGCCACGAGGTCCGCTTGCCAGCCGGTGGCAGACTCAAGAATGCCCGCTGCTGCGGGCACAGAACTGGTGATCATTTCAACCGGCTTGGCAAATTCGGTCGGCAAGAGGACTCGTGCCTCAGCGAAGAGTGCGGCAGCGGCACCCCGCACCACGGTTGCCGGCTGACTGGAGAGCCGTCGCTGTAGGTCTGCCGGTGAAAAGTAGATCGCCACCTCATCGTTGGCGGGGTCGATCAACTGGCCGACCATCCGCACGGCATCGAGAGACAGGGGGGAACCATCGACACCGATCAGAACCTTCATCGCATCTCCACTCTGGCGGGGGTGCGAGGTTTCCACCCCGCTGGTGACCTGAGTCCGGCGTAGCCACTTCGTCCAGCGAAGCCACTCGCCGAACCCGTTGCTTCATTATGCCACGTTGTTGGCCCACGGGCAGAGGGGTGCCGCCGAAGTTCACCGCCGGCAGCGGGTCAGGCGAGCCAGACCTTGGCCGGCTCTCCAGGCAATTCCCGCGCCAGCCGGGGCACGGCGTAGCCGGGCAGACGACGACGGAGCGTCTCGATCAGTTCCTGACCGCGCGAATCAGGGACGGCAAAGCCCGCCGCGCCGCGGACCGGATCGAGCAGATGCAGATAGTAGGGGATGACACCGAGGGCAATCAACCGCTCCGAGAGCATGGCCAACGCATCGGTGGAATCATTGATACCCTTCAGCAACACCGCCTGATTGAACCGCAGGGGAATGGCGGCGGCCAGATGAGTGAGCCCAGTGGCGACGGTCTCGTCAAGTTCGGCGGCGTGGTTGGCGTGGATCACGAGGCTGACAGTCAGCCGTGATGCAGCCAGCCGCGTAAGGAGGCGGGGGGTAAGTCGGCTGGGAAGCACGACGGGCAGGCGACTGTGGATCCGCAGCCGGTCGAGGTGGGGAATGGACTCGAGTTGCTCGAGGAGGCGTTCAAGTCGGGGGTCATCAAGCAGCAGCGGATCGCCGCCGGAGAGGATCACCTCTGTCAGCGTGGGGTCGGCCGCCACCTCGGCTACTGCGGCGGCGGTGCCAGCCGGAGTGGCACCGCTTTCGGCGTAGGGAAATTCACGGCGGAAGCAGTAGCGGCAGTTCACCGCACAGGCTCCGGTGAGGAGGAGCAGGGCACGGCCGGCGTATTTTTGAAGCAGCCCGCCGGTCCGGCGGGCGTCTTGTTCGTCGAGTGGGTCGGTGGTGAAGCCCGGCATGTCAGCCAGTTCCTCGGCGCGGGGCAGGACCTGCAGCAGCAGTGGATCGGCCGGATCCCCCTGACGCATCCGGGCGGCGAAGCCACGGGGCACGAGGAACGGAAACAGCCGGTGGCCACCGGCTGCGGCTTGCCCAAGGGCCGGGTCGAGGTCGAGCAGCCGGCAGAGTTCAACTGGATCGCGGATCGCCTCGGCCAGTTCCTGCTTCCAGTCGGCGCGAGGGGCGGCCAGACGGCCCGGGGGCTCGGTACTGATCGGCTGCGAGAGGCTCAAGGGAGTGTGCATGGAAACCATCATAAACGGCAGCCGCCGGCCGAGTCGGCAACCGTACGTCGGCCGGTGGCCGTCGCGGGGGTCTGGGGGCGTCGGAAGAACGCAGCGTTGACAGGTTGCGGACGGGTCGCGAGGCTTGTCACGTCCCAGGATTGGGTGAGGGCATGCCGCAAGGCTGCCGCCGATGTCTATCGAGGAAAGAACGAGTTCGATGCCTGCCTATAACACGAGTGAGTTCCGCAAGGGGCTGAAAGTCCAGATTGACGGTGATCCGTACATCATGATCGAGTGCAACTTCGTGAAGCCGGGCAAGGGACAGGCGTTGTATAAGTGCAAACTGCGGAACCTGCTCCGCAACACTGTGCTCGATCGGACCTACAAGAGTGGTGACTCTCTCGACGCAGCCGACATCAGCACGATCGACGCTCAGTATCTCTACAAGCAGGGCGATCAGTACGTCTTCATGGACAACGACAACTACGAGCAGTACGAGTTGTCGAGCGATCAGGTCGACGATGCCTGGAAGTGGCTCAAAGAGGGCACGATCTGCTCCATGCTGCTTTACAACGGCAACCCGATCTCGATGGAGCCGCCCCAGCACATGGTGCTGAAGGTGGAATATGCCGAGCCGGCTGTCCGCGGCAACACGGCGACAAACCTTACCAAGCCGGTCAAGCTTGAGACGGGGGCGGAGATCAACGTGCCCGCCTTCATCGAGCAGGGAGAACTCGTGAAGGTCGATACCCGCAACGCCGAATATTTGGAGCGGGTCAAGGAATAGCCACGCGACGTGTCGTCGTGGGGGTGCGCAGATCACAGATCTGGGCCCGGGGTGTGGCGTCAGGCTAACCGCAGCAGTAGTCAGCCCCTCGCCTATCCCGCAGCAGCCTGCTGCCGGCAGTGATCGAAGAGTTCGTACCACTCCAGGGCCGCCACCTCCTGCGTGAGCAACTGGAGATCGGCGGCAGGACTGCGGCGAGAAGTTTCGCAAAGGTCGATCAGCTGGAATGGATCCCAGTGCTCGATCGTGGCCAGCCACTGCCCGGCGGTCGGGAGCGACCGATTGGCAACGTGCTGGCGAACCGCGGCTGCCAGGCTGCCGAACCGCGGATGGTCGCCGACCTTTCGAAACCAGTAGGCAGCGTTGCCAGCGTCAGGCTCACGGCGGTGCATGATGCCATGCCACCAGCTGCCCTCGGCCGAACCGATCTCTTGGCTGATCTGATGCGAGCGGTCGAGGAACCCGTTCCAGAGCCAGAGTCCAGAGACGCAGCAGGCCGCGGCTGGGCTCTGGGAAGACGCCTCCCCGCACCAGGCTGAGGGATCGGCCTGTTCCAGGACGGTGGCGAACGCATGCCGGGGCTGTCCGGGCCCGATCAGCGGCAGGTCGGCTGCCAGCAGGCGGGCCAGGTGCGGTGGGAGATTGTCGGCAGGCACCAGCGAATGAGAGGGCACAGGCGAGGATTCCTTGGTGTGCTGGGGAGAAAGGGCGGTGGGAACGGGAGCACCTTGACGGGTTCAGGAAACCCGATAGGCTGCATTGGTTTCTCGAATAGTGCAAGGCGGCATTATTTGTTTTTCGGATAGTTGTCAGCAGCAGCGGTCGGACCGTCGCTGCGGCACGGCGAGGCTCTCCCGGGACGGGAAGCGTTGGGACTGCCATCCCCGGCCCAAACCGAGACCGCTCCGCGCAGGTCACGGCACCAGTGGGCTGGTCGGGTGTTGTCCCCGCCACTGGTTGAATGAAATGAATCTGAAATCCCTAAAAATCTTTTGCGACATTGTCTCCCGGCGGAGTTTCTCCCGCGCGGCGGAGGAGAATGGCATTTCGCAGTCAGGGGCGAGCCAGGTTGTCAGTCAGTTGGAAGCCCGGTTGGGAGTTCAACTCATTGAGCGGTCGAAGCGGCCGCTCGTGCCGACGGCGGAGGGCCGGGTCTTTTTCGACGGCTGCCGCAAGATCGTGGCCCGCTACGACGCCCTCGAAGATGAGGTGCGGTCGCTCCACGACGATGTTGCCGGTCGGGTGCGGGTGGCGGCCATTTATTCTGTCGGGCTGCACCACATGAGTGCCTACGTGCAGGAGTTCATGTCTCGGCACCCCAAGGCCAACGTGCGACTGGAATACCTCCACCCTGAGCGGGTCGTTGAGGCCATTCGGAATGACCAGGCTGATGTTGGCATCATCAGTTACCCCCGCGGCTCCCGGGCGATTGAGGCGGAAGCCTGGCGGGAAGAGCCGATCGTCCTGGTCTGTAGTCCGCAGCATCCATTTGCGGGCCGGGCAACGGCATCGCTCCGTGACCTGCACGGCCAGCGTCTGGTGGGCTTCGACCCCGACCTCGTGATTCGGCATGAGATAGATCGGGCGATTGAGGCCGAAGCTGCTGAGCCGACGGTGGTGATGGAATTCGACAACATTGAGACGATCAAGCGGGCCGTCGAGATTGACACCGGCATGGCTCTGCTTCCTGAGCCAACCGTCGCCCGAGAGGTCGCTGCGGGCAGCCTTGTCAGTCTGCCGCTCGAAGGGGCGGTGTTGGGCCGTCCACTGGGCATCATTCGCAGTCGCGGAAAGCCACTGGCGCCCACGGTGCGGCGATTCATCGAACTGTTGCGGGGCCATGCCCACGACACCGAGGCAGCCTCCCCGCCGCTGAAACGCCCGCCCCGAGCGGCCGATCTGGCTGTTGTCGGAACGGCCTGACCTCGCCGCGCGTCGTAGCCTTGGTCAGCGTGACGGCGGGCGGCTCCTGACGCCACTGAAAAATTCCCTTGGTTCCCGACCTGAAAACAAACCATTCACGACCCTGAGTCACTCTGACGAGAAGAACCCGCAATGACGCGACCCAATCGACTCCCTGACGCCCGTGGCCTCTACGATCCCGCCAATGAACACGACTCGTGTGGTGTTGGTTTTATTGCCCACATCAAGGGCGAGCCGTCCCGGCAGATCGTTGACGATGCTGATCGCATGCTGCAGCACATGGAGCATCGCGGCGGCTGCGGTTGCGAAGACAACACCGGTGATGGGGCCGGCATGCTCACCGCCTTGCCCTATGAGTTGCTCGAACGGATTGCCCGGGAGGAACTCGGTGCAGCCCTGCCGGCACGCGGCCTCTATGGGACGGGCGTCTTTTTCATGCCGACCGATCCGGTTGAGCGGGCTGAGTGCCGGGCGATTGTCGATCGGATCATCACCGAGCAGGGGCAGAAACTGGTCGGCTGGCGGGAACTGCCGGTCGATCCCGATGCGGCCGACGTTGGCCCGACGGCCCGGCGGTCGATGCCGCACTTTGATCAGGTGCTTATTGCCGCTGCGGACGGGCTCGATCAGGAAGCCTTTGAGCGGCAACTATTTGTCATCCGCAAGTGGTCGAGCCACCAGATTCGGGTTGAGAGCAGCCTGCAGCAGAAGTTGATGTTCTACATCTGCTCGCTCTCGACAAAGGTGATCATCTGGAAGGGCATGCTGCGGTCGATGCAGGTGATCCCGCTCTACAAAGATCTACAGGAACCCGACTACAAGACCCATCTGGCGATGGTCCATTCGCGGTTCTCAACCAACACCTTTCCCAGTTGGGATCGCGCCCAGCCCTGTCGATTCATGGCCCACAACGGTGAGATCAACACGCTGCGGGGCAATGCCAACTGGATGTTCGCTCGACAGGGTGTGATGCAGAGCGATCTCTGGGGAGAAGACATTCGCAAACTCTGCCCGGTCATTGAGCCAGACTGCTCCGATTCAGGCAACTTCGACAACGCTCTGGAGATGCTTTACTACTCTGGTCGCACGCTCCAGGAAGCGGTCATGATGATGATTCCCGAGGCCTGGCAGAATCATCACAGCATGCCCGAGGACAAGCGGGCCTTCTATGAGTATCACTCGGCCCTCCAAGAGCCCTGGGACGGCCCTGCCTCGGTCTCCTTCACCGACGGCCACTACATCGGCGCGGTGCTCGACCGGAACGGCCTGCGACCCAGCCGGTACTACGTCACCCATGATGATCGGGTGATCATGGCCAGTGAGGTGGGCGTGGTCCAGGTGCCGCCTGAGCAGGTGAAGTCGAAGGGTCGGCTGCAGCCAGGCAAGATGTTCCTGGTTGATTTTGAGCAGGGTCGGATCATCACCGACGATGAACTGAAGACTGCAGTGGCCGCCAAGCGTCCCTATAAAGCCTGGCTGAAGAATCAGGCGATTCACCTCAATGAACTGCCCCGGCGGCAGCCCGCCCCAGAGCACTACTCCAGCGAAGAGTTGCTCAAGCGGATGCAGGCGTTTGGCTATACCACGGAAACGTTGCAGTTCATGCTGATGCCGATGCTCCGGGAGAAGCGGGACCCGATCGGCTCGATGGGCAATGATGCGGCGCTCGCGTGCCTGTCAGACAAGCCGCGGCTGATCTACGACTATTTCAAGCAACTCTTCGCGCAGGTCACAAACCCACCGGTCGATTCGATTCGTGAAGAAGTGATCATGTCGTTGGAGTGCTACATCGGTCCCGAGGGCAATCTGCTGGACGCGACCGAACAGCAGTGTCATCGGCTCTGCGTGCCGCACCCGATTCTGACCAATGAAGAGCTCGCTGCGATCAAGTCGCTCGATCACCGGGGGTGGAAGACGAAGACGATCGACATCACTTACCCTCGCAGTGAGGGCGATGCCGGGCTGCGGCCTGCCATTGAGCGGGTGTGTGCTGAGGCCACCCAAGCGATCCACGATGGGTATTCGCTGGTGGTGCTCTCTGACCGAGCCGTGAGTGCCGAACGGGTGCCGATCAGTTCACTGCTGGCGACCGGGGCGGTGCACCACTCGTTGGTGCGGCAAGAGTTGCGGACCCGGATCGGCATAGTGCTTGAGTCCGGGGAGGCCCGTGAGGTTCACAACTTCTGCCTGCTGACAGGCTACGGCGTTGATGCGATCAACCCCTATCTGGCGTTTGAGGCGCTGCGGCAGGCGCGGATCGACGGGCTCCTGGAAGAGGAGTTCAGTGACGAAAAAATTGTGCCGGTATTCCGGAAGGCCGTTGCCAAGGGCATGCTCAAGGTGATGGGCAAGATGGGCATCTCGACGCTGGCCTCCTACAAGGGTGCTCAGATCTTCGAGGCTGTGGGCCTGGGCAAAGAGATCATTGAGACCTGTTTTGTTGGCACGGCCAGCCGCATTGCTGGCGTCGACTTTGATGTGTTGGCCGAAGAGGGTATCCGCCGGCATGAAATCGGCTATCCGACCCGAGAGGGCCGGGCTCTGCCGATTCTGCCGAACGATGGGCAGTTTCACTGGCGGAAGGAAGGTGAGGCCCACGCCTGGAATCCGTTCACCATCGC
>JBDQOY010000046.1:0-9491 GCA_040260935.1 Pirellulales bacterium | reverse complement strand
TTCCTGGTGACGAGCGAACCTGTTCCGAGCATGCAGGAGTTTCGCAAGGGCCAGCCTATCTCTGAGATTTTGAAAGACGGATATGCCTATCGGCCAGGCCTGGAGGCACTGGTCAGGCTTGGTCGGCGAGCAGCGGCAGAGGCGGGGGAAACCAGCGTCGATCTCGGGCCGCTGTCTGCGGCATTGGAGGCTGCCGAAACACTGCTCGCTGAGCCGGGCGAACCACCAGCTTATGCAGCGACGAGCAGCCGGTTGCGGAAGGCCATCCGGGGCTATGGTGGGAAGCAAGCAGAAGAGCCCGCACTCAACTGGTTTCCGCGTGCGAGCGGTGATGGCACCTGAGCAAACGTGGGGAATTGCAGGCTGTAAGAGGCTGCCGGTGGGTGACATGAATGAGGCATGAACGGATAAACTGGTTTCTCCATCTATGAAGTACACCCCATGTTTGTTGCGTCGGTTCCACCCCGCGGTTCTTGCCCTCGTCGGGGTCATGGGCGGCATGGCTCTGTCGTCCCCTGCGGTCCGGGCAGCTGACGCGGCCGCTTCGTTGACGACAGCGTTAAGGGCAAGGGCGACGGCAGAACTTGCGAGCACCGCCATCCAGTCGGGAGATGCCAGCCGGGGTGAGGCCATTTACCGCCGCGACGCGATCGGCTGTGTGAAGTGCCATGTTGCCTCCCCACAGGCCCGGGCCGAAGGGCAGCGGTCAATTGGCCCTGAGCAGACAGCCATCGGAAATCGGCTATCCCCGGAGCAGTTGGTCGAATCGGTGCTCTATCCGAGTCGCAGCATTGCTAAGGGCTACGAGGCGTTTGTTGTGTTGACCGATGCTGGCATGGTGCACAGAGGTGTCGTGGTGTCGGAATCCCCTGAGGCCGTCGTGCTGATCAGCCCGGAGACTGGCAAGACAACGGAGATTCCCCGGGTCGATATTGAGGAGATGCAGCCGGCCCCATCGGCCATGCCTGAAGGGCTCGCTGATCAGCTGGCAAGCGAGCAGGAGTTCTATGATCGGATTGCATTTCTCAGTGAACCGCAAGCTGGGAAGGGAGGCACGCCGATCACGGCCCTAGGGAAGATTGTCGTCAAAGAGGTGCCACAGCCCGGCGTATTGCACCCGCTGTTGGCCGTCGCCCTGCCGAACGGCATTTGCTACAGCTACGATCCGAACGCCTGTCACCTGGTGTCGGTCTGGGAGGGACCGCTGGGATGGGCCGATGCCGCCGGTACGGTGACGCTCAATGAAACTGCCGCGGAGTCCTTCTTTATCCGGGAGAAGCCTTGGCGGATCGATGTTGGACGCGTTGACTTTGACTATGCGTGGTTGGGGCACGAAGTCGATGGTGATGAAGTTGTCGTTCGGTATCGACTGACAGACAAGAAGCAGCAGCGGGTTTGGGTTGTTGCCGAGACGCTTGAGGTGCGGTCGCCACTGCGGCAGCAGATTCGCTTTGAGATCACGCATCCGGAAGGGTCGGCTGAGGTGCTGACCTATTGGCTGCAGCAGACCAACTACCGCAGCGTCAGCACCAACGGCCAGCAGGCCCAGCGAAACCAGTTGGAGTTTCTCAAGCCGGGGCAGATGATGTTTGAGATCGACCTGGTCCGCCGCAAGCGGGGGCAGGTTCTGCCTTTGGGCTACGCGGTCGAGCAGGTTGAAGGGCCTGAGCCAGACCGTCCCTTCCTGTTTGAGCCGACCGGCTTCAGTTTCGGTGAGGATGGATCGTTGTTCGTCTCAACCCGGACCGGCCAGATCTGGCGACTGCACAATGGAGTGTGGACACGATTCGCCGAAGGGTTACACGAGACGCTGGGGGTCCGGGTGGCGGCAAACGGGCGTGACGTCTACACCATGCAGAAGCCTGAGTTGACGCTTCTCGAGGACACCGACGGTGATGGCCGGGCGGATGTGTATCGGTCAGTCGCCAACTGCTTTCGGTTCACGGGTAATTACCACGAGTTTGCCTATGGGCCGGTCAGGAACACGGCTGGGGACCTCTTCTTCTCAACAGGGCTTGCAGCCTCGGGCCACCACGAGGCGAAGGAATCGAAGACCGGCCAGATGTCGTCACCGCTTGGCTACCGGGGCTGGGTGATGAAGGTCGACCCGCAGGGGAATCTGTCACCCTTTGCCAGTGGGTTGCGTTCTCCCGCTGGGATCGGCATGAATGCCGACGATGAACTCTTCGTGACCGATAACCAAGGCGACTGGGTGGCCTCGTCGTATCTGGCTCATGTTGAGGAGGGCGATTTTCTTGGCCATCCAGCCACACTCTGGGATCGTCCTGAGTACGGGCTGACGCCCCGGCAGCTTGATTACCGGTCTGTTGAGGCGACCGTCGAGACCGTGCCGCCACTGGACGAGGCGGCCTATCGGGCAGAACGGAAGCCGCCGGCAGTCTGGCTGGTGCATGGCGACCTGGCCAACTCACCGGGCAATCCGGCGTTTGCTCCAGCCAGCGGCTTTGGGCCATTTGGCGGGCAGGCTTTTCTCGCCGACATCTCGCATCGGGCGATCATTCGGGTTGCGCTGGAAAGGATAAACGGGGTCTATCAGGGGGCGGTGTTCCCGTTCATACGGCCGTTGGCGAGTGCGTCGTATTCCACCTGTTTCAGTCCTGATGGCCGACTCTGGGTCGGTTCGGTCGGCCGCGGGTGGACGACGGGAGAGCCCATCATCGAGACTGTCAGCTACGACGACACGAGCACACCCTTTGAAATGCAGCGAGTTGCCTTGACGCCCCACGGATTCGACATCTACTTCACGCAGCCCGTGGCTGATGCCGTGGGTGGTGACGCGATGACCGTGCGAGAGTTCCACTATCTCTACTGGGCAGAGTATGGCTCAGACCGCCAGGAGGTGCGTGTGCTGTCGGTTGAGCAGGCAGACCTCTCCGAAGACCATGCCGTCCTCAGTCTTCGTCTGCCGGTTGAGGCAGGCAAAGTCTATGAACTTGACCTTGGCTACGTGGAAGCGGAGTCGGGGGCGATTCTGGAAAACAACGTTGCCTTCTACACGGTCAACGAGGTGCTGCCATGAACATGCGGGTGCTGGCAGTTTTGCTGCTGATCAATGGCGGCGTCTCAGCGATCGCAGGCGAGCGGTTCGACATCGTGGTGACTGACCGTGCCGTTGTGCAGCGGTGCGTGACGCCGGGGTTGCCACGAAGCATTGCCGTGGGCATGCCGGGTGGCTTCAACTATCTGTTTGATCCGGTCCGCTGCCGTCTGGTCAGCGTGTGGTTTGGGGACTTTCTCGACTTCCGGCCGGAGGCGACTGGCCGCGGCGGCCGGCCGCTGTCGCCGCTGGGAGTGCGGCGGAACCTGGGAACTGCCGAGGTTCCAATTCGGATTGGGGCCGAGGACAGGATCCCTGAATCGGTTGAGTTCGCGGGGTATCGCATCGAGCCGGCAACGGGAATTCCCACATTTCTTTTTGCAGTGGATGGCGTTCCGATTGAGCAGCGGGTGCTGTCATTTGGCCCAGGCCAGGTGACGATTGAGTTGGCTTTTCCTTTACCGGGAACACAGCCTCGGTTGTATTGCATGGAGATGACTGCCGTTGAGCAGTGTGAGGTGAGTGACCGGCTCGCGCAACCGAGGGCAGGGCTTGTCAGCATTCCTGCCGGAGAATCCTGGGCGCAGATCCGGCTGCAACTGAAGCCGACGGAGGAATCATTTGTGCGGCAGCAGCCGACCACCAATGGTCGCCTGCTTTACGCCATGCACTGCATGTCGTGCCACACGCTGGATGGCGGCAAGCGGATTGGGCCGAGTTTTGCTGACCTCTGGACCGCCCCACGGATAGTCAGGCGAAACGGTCAACTTGAGACCATTGTGGCAGATGAGGCATACGTTCGGGAGTCGATCCTGCAGCCGCAGGCAGCCATCGTGAAAGGCTATGAAAATGCCAACCGCATGGTGGATATCACGCAGACACTGAACGAGCAGCAGATCGATGCGGTGGTTGGCTTCTTGAAAAACTTGAAGCCAGCTGGGACGTGAAAGACCTGCCATAATGCTGCGGGCAGCGGCGGTTTGCCAGGTTCACTGTGAGGAAGGAATGCACC
This sequence comes from Pirellulales bacterium, assembly GCA_040260935.1. Taxonomy (GTDB): domain Bacteria; phylum Planctomycetota; class Planctomycetia; order Pirellulales; family UBA1268; genus UBA1268. The sequence continues at coordinate 5,421 of JBDQOY010000046.1, read as the reverse complement.
ATGAAGAGGTTGTGTGACGCGGGAGTTGCTGTCCTGGCGGTCTGGTGCCTGGGGGGAACTCAGCCTGCAGGGTACGCAGCTGACACGTTCGTGCCCTACGGCCCGGGTGACGTGCCGAAGTCCGTGACCGAGTTATGGAAGGGATATGACGCCCGGCGCGAGCCCCTGAATGTGAAGGTGGTCAAAGAGTGGCGGGCTGACGGCGTGACGACACGCTATGTCACCTTTACCGTTGGCACCTTTAAAGGGGCTGAGTCGCGGATCGCGGCGTACTATTCCTTCCCCGATGCTGGCGGAAAACACCCCGCCTTTGTCTGGAGTCATGGGGGTGGGCAGCGGGCCGAGCGGGGCCGCGGCATCTATTTTGCGAAGCAGGGCTACGCGACCGTTGATATCAACTGGCTGGGTCGGCCGCTTGAGGAAGGTATTGAGATCAATACCGACTGGGACAAGGTCGATCCGACCCAGGGACCACAGTTTTACGCCAAGGCCCTGCGGAAGGGTTGGAAGCGGGACCTGCGGCCGGATGCCCATACGCTGGACCCTGTTGTCAGCCCCCGCAACAGCAACTGGTTTTTGCTCACAGTCGCCGCGCGACGGGCCATTACGTTTCTGGAGCAGCAGCCCGAGGTGGATGCCGCGCGGATTGGGTTTTCCGGGTTTTCCATGGGAGGCATGATCACGGCCCTCACGGCGATCGATTCGCGGCTGAAGGCGGTTGTGCCGTTCGTTGGTGGCACAGGCTTCAAATATGTGGACTTTCCTGGAGTCGAACGGAGCAGCCTCCGCGTGCATTTTCAGCCGGAGGAACTTGAGCTGTACAAGGCGATGGTTGACCCGGTTGGCTATTGGCCGCTGGTGAAGTGCCCGGTCTGTTTCGTCAGTTCGTCCAATGACTTTCACTCCGCGTTCGATCGGATCTACCAGTCGATGGCGGTTGTGCCACATGCCGACTGGCGGGTGACCACCAACATCCACCACAACCATGGACCCGGACCCGAGCAATGGGTGCTGCTCAATCTCTGGTTCGACCAGTACCTGAAGGGGATCGACCAGCAGATTCCGGTCACGCCTCCCTCGACCTTCACGGTTGATGGACGGAGCGCACGATTTACCGTGACACCCGCCCAGCCTGAGCGGCTGCAGGAGACCGAGATCTACTCCAGCTACGACTCCAACGCCCGGACGCGGTTCTGGAAGCGGGCGGATGCTACCCGAGCAGGTGACACCTGGTCTGTTGAGTTGCCGGTTCATGGCGACCTGCCGCTCTACGTCTTCGCGCTGTGCCGGTACCGCCTCAAGGAGCCACAGCAGCTTGAGCGGGGAGAAACAGCAACGTTTGTGCTGAACTCGGTTGAGCAGGCCTGGCTGCCGGAGACGGTCAGTCGCAGGTCGCTCACACAGCTTGCGAGTGACAGCGACGTCTTCGAAGACTTTGCGAATGGAACCGCTGACTGGAGCACCCGCGATGGCTGCACCCTGACGACCTATAAATTCCAGGACCCAAGCCTCGATCGGGGAGATGGCCGCAAGTTGGTCTTCACGATTGACCCGCACGGGAAATCGCTGGTGTTGCGGCTGCGAACCGACAGCAAGTTTCTGTCTCCGGCAGACAGTCAGGGAGACTTCACCCTGACAAAGCAGGTGTCAGGAAGCGGCCTGCAGGAGGTTGTTATTCGGCGGGAAGACTTCCAGGGACCGGATGGTAAGACACTCCAGTGGGCCAAGATCGCGACGTTCCAGGTGACCCTCGTCGATGTGGAGGGCAAGGCAACGCTGCCACTGGGCTCAAAAGAGGGCCAGGCGTACGTGCAGGCAATCAGGCTTGTTGACTGATCACAAGGGTGGCCGGAGTGGCCGCTTTGGGCTCGCGATAGAAGCGGGCAGAAGAGAACTTGTTTGGAGGTGCTGTGATGCGATGCGGAGTGCAGGCGTTCGTATGGGGAGTTCTGGGGCTTTGCTGTTTCATGGGAGCGAGGCTCGCAGTGGCGGCTGAGCAGCCGAACGTCCTGTTCATCTTCGCGGACGATTGGGGCTGGGGCGATCTCAGTTGCCACCGCCATCCCTATGTGCGAACGCCGAACATTGACCGGCTCGCCCGCGAGGGAACGGACTTCCACCGTTTCACGGTCGCCAGCGGTGTCTGTTCGCCAAGTCGCACCGCGGTGATGACCGGACAGTTTCCAGCCCGCTGGAACATCGACGGCCACTTTGCCTGGGTTGACCAGAACGCAAAGCGAAACATGCCCGACTGGCTCGCTCTGCGGGCCCCAACGCTGCCGCGGATGCTGCAGCAGGCCGGGTATGCAACAGCCCACTATGGAAAATGGCATCTTGCCAACGACATGATTCCTGATTCGCCGCTGCCGGGAGAATATGGCTATGACGACTACGGGGCCTTCAACTGTGCGGGTGAACAGATGCCGGTGCATGACGATGCGGAGCGGGCAATCGCGTTTATCGAGCAGGCTGTCGCTGTAGGGAAGCCCTTCTTTGTTAATCTCTGGGTCCATGAGCCGCACACGCCATTTCATGTGATTCCCAAGTATCGCTGGTGGTTCCGCGATGCGGGCCTCAGCGAGGAAGATGAAATCTACGCGGCGACCCTGGCCCACGCCGATGAGCGAATCGGCCAGGTGCTGGATACGCTCGACCGGCTCGGGCTCGCAGAGAACACGCTGGTTGTCTTCAGCTCGGACAATGGCCCTGCCCGGGCCGCGGGGCTGGCGAAACTCGAGCTGTCCTATGACACGGCAACGGGAGCCGGGTTTGGGCTCGCGGCGTCGAAGGGCATCACCGGCGGTCGGAAGGGCTATAAGGCAGCCTTGTTTGAAGGGGGCATCGGGGTGCCGTTTCTCGTTCGCTGGCCGGGCAAGGTGGCCGCTGGCAAGGTGGATGACGAGACACTGATTTCGGCAGTCGATCTGTTGCCCACCTTTTGTGAAGTGGCCGGGGCGGCGTTGCCGCAAGGGTATACCGCGGACGGTGTCAGTCAGGTGAAGGCTTTGCAGGGGACACCGGCACCGCGACGAGAGCGGCCGCTGTTCTGGAAGGCGGACTCCCCGTGGCCGGCCGCCAAAAACAAGCCCTTTCACTGGGGCTCCTGGGCGGTTGTCCATGACCACTGGAAGCTGGTGGCCAATCAGGATCTGAGTTATGTGGAGCTGTACGATCTTGAAAAAGATCCGCTTGAAAACGCCAATCTGGCTTCGCGTCTGCCCGAGCAGGTGAAAGCATTGACCACGCAGCTGCAAGCCTGGCAGGCTAGCCTGCCAGCACAGCCAACTGGCCCGGTGTTCTCGGCCACGAGGGCAAACTGACTCAGGTTGTGGTGGCTGCGTCGCCGGCTGTTGCGCTGCGGTTACGTCAGTTCACCGGCGGGAAGTTGGCAGGGAGGGCGTGGCCAATTCCGTGTCATCCAGTCAGCTTGCCGAATGGCGTTGCCGGATTCCATCTGCGCGGTGAGTGGGCTGCCGACTGCGCCAAAGACCGTCGAAACCAGCATCTTTGGCTGCTTCAGGACTGCAGCGGATGTAAAGAACAGGTCATCGGAGCCACAGTGACTCATCCGCAGGTCCATCAGGACGACGTCTCCTGCCCGAACGGAAGGTGCCAGGATGGTGTCGCCTACAGCGGGCTCTGAGTGAGCGTCTGAGACGAGCGGACATCGAGACTGGTGTGAATCAGCGATGAGTTTCAAGGAACACGAGTCTTGAAGATAGAGCAGGGCCTTGAACAACACGCCACCGGCGGCGGACCAGATCAGGTTTTCGTCAATGTGTTCGCGGTAGGTGCCACGAAGCAGGTCGCGATGCCATCCCTGGGAGCGATTGACGGTGATATCACTGAGGCCGATGGTCCGGATATCGTCGTTTACGGCTGCGCGGAGTGTGGCAAGAACCCGCGGGTTAGATGCGAGGAGTGAGTGCAGTGATTCGAGTTCGGGAAAACGATGAAAGCCGGCCAGATGACCCGCTGAGGGAGCCGGGCGAGTATTGCGCAGGAGTCCGCAGTTGGCGAGGATCGTCTGTCGGGTGGCAGCGATCGTCGCTGGAGGAAGCACTTGCTTCAGGACGGTAACTCCTGAGTGCTGAAGTTCCTCCCAGTTCGCCACATCGTGTTCAGGATGCGAAGGGTGATGAGATGCCATCAGAAGAACCTGCCCAGGGGTGCGTGACCGCAGGCAGGCCACAGTGGTGGGTGGCGATGGATGCGGAGGGGATGGTGGAGTGTATCAGGAGAAGTGCCCAGATGGTACGATTCAAGGGGCGTCCCGCAGACACCGAGGATGCCCTTGCCTTTTCTGCAGTGGCGGAGATGTCCCTGTTGTTCGCTTTCGGGAGTTTTTCACATGACCCGCCTTTGGCATCGCATTGATTCCCATTGGCTGCGGATGGTCAAGGAATTTTTGCCGCCCAACTTGGTGCAGCCGATCTGGACGGCTGAGATTCAGCAGCGGGTGGTTGGCATTGTCTCACTGCTTCAGGGGAACCAGCCGGCTGCCGCAGTGGCTGCTGCTGAGGAGGTTCTGCCTCTGGTGCAGACGCAGGCGGAGGTGGCCGCGTTTGTCCTGGCGATGAAAGCCTGTGGCGAATTGCAGGTCCAGGCGTTTGCTGCCGCGGTCGCAACATTAGACCAGGCCACCAGGTATTCGCCGGGGGAGCCGCGGCTGATCTATTCCACCGGCCTGATCGAACTGCGGCGTGGTCGGGTCGAGGTGGCCACAGAGCACTTTGAGCGGGCCGTTGCCGCCGACGAGTCACTTGGGCAAGCCTGGGCAGCCCTTGCGGTGATTCGCGCCCTCGAGCAGGATCATCTACGTACTGCGGGGGCTGCCCGGCGAGCACTGGCGTGTGGGGTGGCACTCGATGGCGAACTCGTCAATTTAGCGCTGTTTCAGTCAACCTATCGGCAGGGAAAGCCGGCTGAGGGCTGCTGTGATATGTCTTCTCTTGCCGACGACAGTGCGGCGATTGTCGAACGGTTGCTACCCGGCTTTCCACCCGTTGCCCAGCAGGACATGAGGCACCCTGATGATGGGCGGCCTATTCTCTTTCTTTACGCAGATCAGGCCTATGTGGAGCGGCATGCGGTCGGTCTTGTGCTGTCACTTGCTGCGGTGCGGCCACGCTGCCGGATCCATCTGCATGTGGCAAACCCCAGTGAAAAGCTTGGGGCAATCCTTCAGCATCTGGAACCACACCTTGAAGGAATGCCCCTGGTGGTGTCGGCGGAAACAGTACCAGCAACGCTGCCTGTGAGTCCGGGTATCTATCATTCATGCATCCGCTTCGTCCGCTTTCTCCAGGTGCTTGAGTGCAACCAGCAGCCTGCCATGCTGCTCGATGTCGACTTGCTGGCGAGAAAGAATCCGCTGCAACTTTTTGATGACCATCCTGAAGCCGACGTGGTGTTGGCGAT
>JBDQOY010000045.1:0-18669 GCA_040260935.1 Pirellulales bacterium | reverse complement strand
GGGAGAACGTCCAATTGCCGATGTTCGGTGATGGTCGCCGCGATGCCGAGCGGGAGGCACAGGCGTCAGCACTGCTGGCGCGAGTCGGCTTGGCCGACCGCGAAGACCATCTGCCAGGGGCGCTTTCCATCGGCCAACGCCAGCGGGTGGCGATCGCCCGTGCCCTGGCGAATCAGCCGGCACTCCTTTTGGCGGATGAGCCGACGGGTAGCCTCGATAGTGAGAGCGGCACCATGGTGATGGATCTGCTCAGTCACCTTCATGCTGACCTCGGTATGGCGTTGGTAGTCGTCACTCACGATCCGGCGGTGGCTGAACGTGCTGAGCGGACTGTGCGGATGCTGGATGGGCGGATCGTCAGTGATACGGCTGGCTGTCCTTGAGCGGACGCGGGCTCATCCAACAGGTGGTTCCCTCTGGCTGGGGAGATCAGGTGGCCAGTTGGCTGATCACGACATGACCGCTGCCTCAAGCGCGTCCCGGATGGCCGCTGCCAGGGTGGAGGCGTGGGGCAGGGCGACCATGCTGTGATGGTGTCCGGGTGCCTCTCTGACCTCCACTGAACGTAGGATCCGACTCCAGCCCCGGTCGTCGGGGCCACTCACTTCCACCGGGACCTCTTGCGGGCGGAACAGCACCCCGTCGGTATCGAGTGGCTGGGCATTGCACTGATTGCAGAGCTGGACATGGTGGGAGAAGAGCCGTTGGAGGTCAGCAAGAACCTGTGAGACGAGTGCCTCTGGTGCCGTCGCTTCGATCAGACCAAGCCGCCGGGCATGGTCGTAGAGAAACGGCAGTTGGTCCGAGGCAGGTAGGTTGCCAAGGGTTTCCAGGCTGATGTCGAGCCCGTATTCGCGGCCCGTGGACTGTTCACTGCCGTTCGCGTCAGGCAGGCTGGAGTCGAATAGGATCAGCCGTTCGATCTGATCCCCCTCAGCAATCAGCTGCCGGGCGACTTCACTGGCGATGACGCCGCCGAGTGACCAGCCGCCTAGGAGGTAGGGGCCGACTGGCTGGACGCTGCGGAGGGCCGCCGCAAAGTCAGCCGCCATGGCCTCAAGGCTTGCTGGAAGTGCTTCCTCTCCATGCAAGCCACGGGAGCGAATTCCCAGCAGTGGCCGGGCCGGATCAAACTGCTGAGCGAGTGCCGCATAGCAGACAACGATGCCCCCGGGAGGATGAACTAGGAACAGCGGCGGCAGGGAGCCTGTCGGCTTCAGCGGCACAATCAGGGGATGATAATCAGCCGCTGAAGTGACCGGGGCGGCCGGGGCGAGTGAGCCGTCTCCGAACCGGGCCGTGATCGCTGCGGGATTCAGGTCACCGAGGCGTTGGGCGATCTGGCTGATGTCTGCTAGGTCAAACAGTAGGACGGTTGGCACATGGACGCCGAGGTCTTCGCTGAGCCTGGCGGTGAGCATCGCTGCCTGAAGCGAGGTGCCACCGAGATCAAAAAAGTTCTGGTTGATGCCGATGCTCTCAAGCCCGAGGGTCTCCTGCCAGCGGCTGATAAGATGCTCCTCTAGCGGAGTTCGCGGTGCCAGGGGGGCTGTCGTCTCCACCGTGGTTGGCCGTTCGGCTGCCAAGCGGGTGCGGTCGATTTTGCCACTGCTCGTGCGTGGCAGCTGTTCCAGCAGGGTGAGTGTGGCCGGCCGCTTGATCCCTGGCAGATAAGCCACCAGGTGTTGCCGGAGAGTTGCCAACGCAGCGGTCGCGTCAGATTGTGCAGTCACAACGACGAAACCAGCCAGGCGGGCTTCTGGGGTGCCTGGGGACACCACCGTGACGGCCGCTTCGGCCACACTTGGATGGGCTGAAAGACAGGCTTCGACCTCGCCAAGTTCGATCCGATAGCCCCGCAGTTTGACCTGATCATCGAGTCGGTCGAGGAACTCAACGCAGCCGTCAGGCCGTCGCCGACACCGATCGCCAGTCAGGTAAGCCCGCAGCGGTCCTCGGCTGCTTTGAAGGGTGATGAACCGAGTAGCAGTGAGTTCAGGGCGCCCCAGATAGCCCCGGGCCAGACCTGGGCCGGCAATCGCGAGTTCTCCCGGCACCCCGTCGGGAAGAGGCCGCTGATTGTCGTCAACAATCAGCAGCGTCGCCCCGGCGGCTGCGTTGCCGAGGGGGATACGCCGAAGACCATCATGACTCCGTGGCACCAGCCAGACGGCGGCCTCGACTGTCGCCTCGGTCGGTCCGTAGAGATTCCACAGGGTCACCTCCGGCAGGCGGCCAACCTGACGCGGCAGGTCGGCTGGCATCGCCTCACCCCCGCACCAAATTTGACGGAGGCTGACGCATTCGGAAAACCGCGGATGCCGTGCCATCAACTGCAGCAGTGAGGGCGTCACCGGCAGCACCGTGATTTCATCACGATTCACCTGATCGATCAGCGCGTCGATGTCACGGCCTGCTTCGGTGTCAGCCAGTACCAGCGTTGCGGCTGCCTGCAGCGTGGCCAGTGTCACGCCGAGGGCGGCATCAAACTGATGGGAAAACAGCAGCATGACGCGGTCCGTGGCAGCCAGCGGGATCTGCTGCTGTCGCCAGGCGAGGAGATTGGCAATGGCCCCCTGTTCGATCAGCACACCCTTTGGACGCCCAGTCGAACCGCTGGTGTAGATGCAGTAGGCCAGGTCGGTGGCGGCCAAGTGCGGAAGAGCCTGCTCGGTAGGCGGAATCGTCAGCTCTTCCAGCCGAATCAACTGAAGGTCGTCGATGGCTGGGGCGTCGGCAGCTGAGATGCCTGCAATTACCATGCAGCGAGCCGCCGTGTCGGCAAGCAGGTCGTCGCTGCCCACGGCTGGCTGCCGCTGGTCAACTGGGGTCGGTGCGTAGCCGGCCAGCATGGTGGCAACAGTGGCGACCACCGCCTCGCCACCTGTGCCAAGGACCGGCACAAGGCTGCCGAGGGGCAGCCTGGCTGCGGCCAGTTGCTGGTGGAGCGACTGAGCAAGGTTGTCCAGGTCGCGGTAGTGCCAGCTGGTCTCGCCGGCGATGACCGCTGGTCGATCGGAGGCCTCTGTGATCACCGGGACGAGCTGTTCGGAAACCGTGCCCTGGGCTGCGGTGTCAGTTGCTGCGTTCAACGCCATTTCGGAAGAGGCGGCCCATGCCAGTTCAGAGAGCGGCTGTTCGGTTCCTGCGAGCAGCGCGCTGGTGAGGGTCTCCAGATTCCTGGCTAGGCAGGCGATCGTTGCCTGATCAAACAAGTCGGTCGCGTAGTGGATCATGCCGCGACAGGACGTCTCGGTCTGCTCAAAGACAAACTCAAGGTCGTGGACGCAGGCCTGTTGGGGCACATGAAAACTCTCTTGGCGGAGTCCTGCAAACTCCACTGCTTCGGCCCGGTCAGGAAAGAGGAAGCCGGCCCGACCAGCCTCTTCACGGCGGTGTGATTTCTCAAAGGTGCACGACACCTGGAAGAAGGGATTGCGGCTGGGGTCGCGGGCGTGGGGCGTGTCGGCGATGATTGCGGCCAGCGGATAGTCTTCGTGCTCAAGGGCTCCCAGGATCATCTGGCCGGTGCGTTCAACCAGGGTGCGAAAGGATGGGTCATCCTCAAGCCGCACGGGGATCGGCAACATGTTGACGAAAAAGCCAACGGTGTTTTCAAACCGCTGTTCGCTGCGGCCGGAAAAGGGCATGCCGATGAGGAAGGCCGTCTGGCCCGAAAGGCGGGCGAGTAGCACTTCCACGGCAGCCAGCAGCACGGCTGACGGAGTCACGCCGCCGGTTTTCGCCAGCCGGGTGACGGCTGCTGACGTTGCCGTTGAGAGAGTCAGTGGTTCGCTCGCCGCGTGGCCGGTGAAATGGCGGGGCCGGGGCCGGTCGGTCGGCAAGTCAAAGACGGTGGGAATGCCGGCGAGGCTTTGCTGCCAGAAGGCCTGGAGGCGGTCGCGCGGCCCCGCTTCGAGTAGCCGCTGCTGCCGGTCGACAAACGCTGCGTAGTTGCTGGTCGCTGGGGGCAGGTCGGTAGCCATGCCAGCAGCCAACTGACGATAGCCGGCGGCAATCTCCTGCAGGAGCAGAATCAGTGACCAGAAGTCGACGGCGATGTGATGGGTGGTTGCCTGCACCACCCAGTCGTCTTCCGCCAGTTTGAATGCGGTCACCCGCAGTAGTGGGCCCCGTTCCAGGTCGAAGGGCAACTGGGCATCTGCCGCAGCCCGGGCCTGCACCTCGGCTTCCGTAAGGTTCGTGGCATCGACCGCGGTAAACAGTGGCGGCAACGAATCATGGACCTGTTGCAGGAGCCTGCCCCCGGCATCGGCAAAGGTGGTCCGCAGGGTGGCGTGCCGCTCGACAACCAGGTGCATCGTCTGCTGGAGCGCCGCCACATCGAGCCGGGACCGCACCCGGGTGGGAAGGAAGACGTTGTAGGCCGTGTCAGCGGGGTTTCGTTGTGCAGCTGCCCAGAGCCCTCGTTGCCCGGCTGAGAGCGGAAATTCTCGGGCGGCTGGCGTCTCATGCGGGGGAGCGCTGGCTGGGGCGTCAGATCCGCTCGCATCTGCCTGGACGATTTCAGGTGAGCCAGCGTCTGCCAGCGTGCCGCAGAGGGTGTCAACCAGCCCCGTCACACCGGTGCTCCGCATCAGCGCGGAGATCGCGAGGCTGATGCCGGTTCGATTTTCAATCCAGTTGCGGAGTTCGACTGCCATGAGGGAGTCGAGGCCGAGTTCCAGCAGTGGCCGCTCCCGCTCAAGCTGCTCGGGGTCAATGCCCAGGAGACTGGCCGCCTTGTCGCACACGACTGTTTCGACCATCGCTCGGCGAAGGTCGACAGGAGCGGTACGAATGGTTTCCGGGGTGATGGTGACTGCCTGGGAGGAGCCGCTCTCGTGGCTGCGTGCCTGCAACAGGTGGGCGAATTTGGGGGGCACATTGTTGGTGATGCCGAGGCCCCGCCAGCGACTCCAGTCCATTCGCAGGACGCTCAACTGGGTTTCGCGTGAGGCGATCGCATACCCCAGGCACGCCATCGCCTGCTCAACAGTGAAACTGAGCACACCCTGCCGCTCCAGCCGCGCGCTCAGTTCATCACGGCGGGCGAGGTAGCCGACCTCACCGAGGTGACCCCAGTTGATCACCGTGGCTGGCAGGCCGAGATGGCGGCGGTAGTGGGCCAGGCCGTCCAGTGCGGCATTCGCTGCTGCATAGTTTGCCTGTCCGGCATGTCCGAAGACGCTCGAGAGTGAGGAGAAGACCACGAACTGCTCAAGGTCGAGTCCGCAGGCCAGCGACTCCTGGTGCAGGTTCCAGCCGCCAAGCACCTTGGGCCTCAGGACACGATCGAGCGTGGCGTGATCAAGGTCGATAAGCAGCCGGTCTTCAAGCACCATCGCGGTGTGGAAGATGCCCCGCAGTGGCCGTTCTTCTGTGCTGATCGTCTTGAGGACACGCCTGACTTCTTCTGGCTTGGTAATGTCGGCCGGCAGGAGTCTGACACGCGTTCCAGCCGCCTCCAGTTCATCGATCACGGCAGCCGCCTCAGCTGAGACCTGAAGGCTTCGGCCGCCGAGAATCAGCGTGCCAGCCCCCCGGCGCGCCAGCCAGCGGGCAACCTCAAGCCCAAAGCCGCCGAGCCCACCTGCGACCCAGTAACTTCCGTCGGGATCGCAGGCGAGGGTACCGGTGGTTGCTGGTCGGATTGGGGCAGGCGGCGTGGTGTAGTCGATCACCAGTTTGCCGATATGTCGGGCCTGCTGCATCGAGCGGAAGGTGGCAACGGCCTCGGTTGCGGGTTGCACCGTAAGCGGCAAGGGCTGAAGTTCTCCTGACTCGAACCGTTCGGGTAGTGTCCGCAGCAGATCACCCATGCGGCGAGGCTGTTGCTTGAAGAGTTGGTCAAGGTCGATGCCGAAGAAGGCGATGTTGTTCCGGAATGCGTAGAGTCCCAGGGCGGCGTCGCCGTAGATATCCCGCTTGCCGATCTCCAGAAAGCGGCCTCCAACGGCTAGCGACTCGATGCCCCTGGTGATGGCCTCGCCGGGCAGGCTGTTAAGGATGATGTCGACGCCACCACTGAGGTGGCGGGCTTCATCGGCAAAGGAGAGGCTGCGGGAGTCCATCACCGCATCGGCGCCCTGTTCACGGACGAACGCCCGTTTCTCATCGTTCCCAGCAGTCGCCAGGACGCGGGCGCCGGCAAGTCGGGCCAGCTGAATCGCTGCCAGGCCAACACCACCGCTGGCAGCATGAATGAGCACCGTCTCGGCAGCACGCATGCGGCCGCAGGTTTCCAAGGCATGAATGGCAGTGAGGAACGCGATGGGCAGGGCGGCAGCCTGCTGGTGGGAGAGGTTTCGGGGCTTGCTGGCCACCAGATCGGTGGCCACGACCACATGGGTGCCGAAGGCACCGGGGGCAACCGCCATCACCTCGTCACCGGGCTTCCAGGCGGTGACAGCCGTTCCCACCCGGCTGACGATGCCAGAGCATTCACTGCCCAGCACGGGCCGTCCCGGAGGCAGGCCCGGGTAGAGCGAGAGCACCTTCATGACATCGCTGAAGTTGAGCCCCGCGGCATGCACCTCGATTTCGATGTCATGGGGGCTGAGCGGTGGCAGCTGGACGAGGCGGTGATGAAGGTCCTCAACACCGGCGGAGTCACCCACTTCAAGTCGGGCTGGCAGGGTCGCGGTTGCCGCTGGGCAGGCGGTGTTGGTGGCATGCGGATGGAAGCGGCGGACCCAGCGGCGGCCCTGCCGCAGCAGAACTTCGTCTTCACCATCGTCGCGATGAAGTTCCTGCACCAATTCAGCGAGGGCGGGCCGGGAGGTGGCCGGTAGATCGACGAGCCGCGTTCGTAGCCGGTTGTATTCACTGGCAATCACCCGGCCCATGCCGATCAGTGGTGTCTGCGCGACGTCAATCGCTTCGGCGGCCGGGTCGGTCGTCTGAGCTTGTGCCGTCACCAGAAAGCAGGGCGTCTGGCCGGTCGGGCTGGCCGCCTCCCAGGCTTGTACCAGATGGAGCGGAGCACGGCAGGTCAGGTGGGTACTGGCATCAAGGGCAGTGGCGGAGAGGGCGGACGTTCCCGGGGCATCAAGTGCCCAGAGCGCGACGATGCCACCGATGGTGCCTGGGTCGATTGCCTCAAGCAGGCTGGCGAAGCCCACCCGATCGTTTGGGTTGAGGGTGTAGGTTCCATCGGCCTCCTCGGCAAACCTGCTCCCCGGACGCACGCAGACGACCTCATCTCCTGCCTCAACCAGCAGGGCGGTGAGCCGATCGGTCGTCTCGTCGGCCGTTCCAAACAGCAGCCAGCGGGTTGCTGCCGTGGGCGGAGCAGCCGGGCCGGCATCCTGTTCAACCCAGTCGAACCGGTAGACCAGGTCGGCGGTGGTTTCGGCGGGGCCACTGCCTGCCACACGGTGGCTGACAAAGCCGCGGATGCTCAAGCAGAGCCGGTCGGTCTCGGCCTCGTAGATGTCGATGTCGGCAACGATGCGATCGTCGCTGCGGTCACTGATGCGGACATGCACCGTGGCGGTGGCACCGGGTGAGCCTGCCGCGCGGATCTCGGCGATGGTGTGCGGCAGGTAGAGGCCGGAGATGGTGTGATCAAAGTCCCGGTCGGCGGCGATCATGCCATGAAAGCAGGCGTCGAGCAGAGCGGGATGGATGATGTAGTTACCCGCCTCTGAGGCTGTCGCGTCGGGAAGGTGGACCGCAGCCACGCACTCGCCCCGGCGGCGGTGCCCGGCGGTGATGCCACGAAACTGTTCCCCGTACTCAAGCCCGAGCCGGTCGCAGTAGTGGTAGAGGCGGTCCGCAGCAAAGGCCTCATCACAGCGGCCGCGGGCCGAGGTGAGGCTGGTAGTCAGCGGGTCAAGTGCGGCAGATTCGCCCGCGATGGTGACCGCTGCCAGTTCAGTCCAGTCGCTGTCATCGGCGCCGCGGTCGGCGAAGCTGAGACTGCGGCGATCGGGCCGATAGCGGCATTCCATCCACCGGGCCGAAGCCTCGTCATGAATGCAGGCCTGCTTCAGGGTCAGGCGTTCCAGGCGGATGGCCCCGGTCTCATCTCCTGCCAGATCGCGGGCCGCGGCAAGGGCCGCCTCCAGGAAGGCTGCGGCAGGATGCACGCAGGCGCCGCGAACCCGGTGGTCCTGCAGATAGGTCTGCAACCGCAGATCGATGCGGCCCTGCCAACGGGCCTCGGGGCCATCGGCCCGTTCTCCAAGCAGGGGGTGCAGCGAGCGGCCCTCTCGGGACAGCCGAGCCTCGCGGGACTCGTCCCGCAGGTGTTTGGTCTGGAATGGCTCCGGGGGTACAGGCAGGCGTCGTTGCGGGCGGGGGTGGAGACGACTCCAGTCGATTGGGAGGCCAAGGGTGGAGAGCCGGCCCAAAGATCCCAGCATGGAGTCGACGTCGTCTTTTTCGCGATGGAGCGACGGCAGAGTCTCGATTGTTTGGTCCGCCGCCTGGAAGCATTCATTGATGGCGTAGGCGAGTACCGGGTGTGGACCGATTTCGATGCCCATGCGGGTATCACGGCTGGCCAGGCAGGCCATGGCGTCTGCGAAGAGCACCGGCTGACGGACGTTCTGCCACCAGTAGTCAGCGGTGAGTTGAGGGCCGTCAAGCAGCCGACCGGTGACTGTGGAGAAGAGTGGTACCGCGGTCTGCTGGGGGGTGAGGTCAGCCAGCGACCGGAGTAGTTCTTCTTGGACCGGCTCCATCAGCGAACTGTGAAAGGCATATTCCACCGTCAGTCGCCGACAAAAGATGCCAGCGGCCTCAAAGCGTCCGGCCAGATGTTCGATGGCCTCGGCAGCCCCGGACAGTGTCAGCGAGGTCGGGCCGTTGACGGCGGCGACGGCGATCGACTGCTCGTCGTCATCGACCCAAGCAGCAAGTTCGTCGCGGGACAGTCCGACCGCGAGCATCGCCCCCTGAGATGAGGCAAGATCCATGGTGCGCCCCCGATGGAAGGCAACCTGGCAGGCCTGGTTGAACGTGAGTCCGCCAGCGACATAGGCGGCAGTGATTTCACCGACACTGTGTCCGACGCAGGCCGCTGGCTCGATTCCCCAATGCTTCCAGACGGCGGCAATGCCGGTCTGCACCGCGAAGATGGCTGGCTGAGCAAACCGTGTCAGCTTCACTCGAGAACTGCTTTCGTCGCGGAGCAGTTCTTCCACGAGTGACCAGTTGCCGTAGCGAGAGAACTCAGCGGCACATTCCTCGATCACGCGGCGAAAGACGCCGCTGGAGGCGAAGAGTCGGCGTCCCATCGCCCACCACTGTGGTCCCTGGCCGCTGAACACGAAGGCGATCTGGTGTGCCTGCAGGTCGGTGCGGCGGTCGCTGGTTTGGCCGTTCGCCAGACTGTTTGCCGCGTCCCGGAGTTGGGTGATCAGGTCGGCATGGTCTCGAGCCACGAAGGCCGCACGAGACAGCCCACCGCTGCGGCGATGGGCGAGGAAGGCGGCGGTCTCACTCAGACTGATGGCTGCTCCGCCGGTCTTGCTGGCGTCATCAAGCCAGGCGGCGAGGCGGTCGGTCGTAGCGGCGAGGCTGCGTTGATCGCGGGCAGCTACGGGAATGAGCAACGGTTCGCTCACCCATTCCGAGGCGGGCTCGCGATCAACAGCTGAGGAAGATCGGCCCACCCTGCTCACTGTTGGGCTCCGCCGAGAGTCGGGGGGAACCAGGGGGGCAACCGGAGGCTCTTCAAGGATCACATGGGCATTCGCGCCGCCGTAGCCAAAGCCATTGATGGCGGCGAGTCGCGACTGCGGGTGTCCCGCGTGATCCGTGCCAGGCCAGTCACAGCTGGCTGTAGGGACGCGGAGGCCGAGGCGGTTGAAGTCGATGGCCGGATTGGCCTGCTGAAAGTGCAGGTGGGCTGGAATGCGACGGTGCTGCAGCGACAACGCCACCTTGATCACGCTGGCAATGCCGGCGGCGGCCTCGAGATGGCCGATGTTGGTCTTCACCGAGCCAATCAGGCAGGGGCGGTCGGCGGGTCGGCCGACACCGATCACGCTGCCGATGGCATTGGCTTCAATCGGATCGCCGACCGGCGTCCCTGTTCCATGGGCTTCGACATAACTGATGGCTGTTGGCTCGATGGCAGCCTGCCGGCAGGCCTCACGAATGAGTTGTTGCTGGGCCTCGCCGTTGGGAACCGTCAGGCCGGCGGTGCGGCCATCCTGGTTTGAGGCAGTCGCGCGGATGACGGCATAGATCAGGTCACCGGCAGCGATGGCATCATGGAGGGGCCGAATCAGCACCATGCCAGCCCCTTCGCTCCGGACGTAGCCGTTGGCCCGGGCATCGAAGGTTTTGCAACGGCCATCGGGGGAGAGCACCCCGAGTTGGCTGAAGGCGACGGTGAAGTCGGGCATCAGCAGGGCGTTGACCCCGCCAGCGAGCGCCATCGTGCTTTCCCCGCGGCGGATCGATTCACAGGCAAGGTGGACCGCCAGGAGAGAAGATGAACAGGCGGTATCGATGGCTAGGCTCGGCCCGCGGAGGTCAAACGAGTAGGAGATGCGATTGGCGGCGATACTCGATGAGCCGCCGGTGTTGCTGTAGGGGGTGATGACCCCACGGTCCTGAAAACTGAGTGAGGCCACCGCATGGTCAAACGAGGAGATGCCAATGAAGACGCCGACGGCATCACCGGCCAGGTGCCGGGGGCTGCGGCCGGCATCTTCGATGGCCCGCCAGGCGACTTCCAGCAGCATCCGCTGCTGGGGATCCATCATTGCCGCTTCCCGGGGGGAGATCCCGAAAGCCCGTGGGTCAAAGGCCTGAATGTCGGTGACATGACCACCCCAGCGGCTGAGCAGTTTGCCGGGGCTGGCAGGACCAGGGCGGTAGAACTTGGCGGTGCTCCAGCGGTCGGAGGGGGTTTCCGTGATCGCATCCTGACCTGAGTCGAGCAGGTTCCAGAAGGACCGCCAGTCGTTGGCCCCGCCGGGAAGGCGACAGCCAATTCCTACGATGGCCAGTGGCTCACTCATTGCGGGAGTGTCGGTGTGGCGGGCGTCTGCGGTCTGCTGTCGCTGCCAGGCAGAAAGACGGTTGCGAGAGTTGGGGTGGTTGGCGTCGTACATCAGCAGGTGTGCATCCGTGACGGAAACGTTGGGGATCAGGAGATCTCTCGAAATGCCTCGGTGGGCAGCAGGGCTGCTGCCCGCCGCGCTGGTAGCCAGGCACCGAGCAGACCGATGCCGAGGGCAATGACAAAACCTTGGCCAAGCGTGGTGGCGTTGATTACTGGCACGATCATGCCCCCGGTCGCGGGTGAGCGACTCAGCAGGCCCGTCAACGCGTACGCGGCCAGCCCGCCGATGACGGCGGCGGCCAGGGCCAGCCCGCATGACTCCAGCAGAATCATCAGCATGATCCGTCGGCGGGGCCAGCCGATGGCCCGGAGAATGCCAATTTCCCGAGTGCGTTCGTGCACACTAGTCATCATCGTGTTGAGGGTGCCGATGCCACCGATGATCATCGCCACCAGCGAGGTCATCCAGGCCATGCCATCAGCCAGTTTCAGCCGCGTGTCCGTCTGAACGAATTCAGCTGTTGCCAGGGCGAGCAGCCGCGGGTCGACGGCTTCGATGGCTGCAACTGCCGAGGGCAAGTCGGTTGCCGATTCCAACACCACATTGACATAGGTGACCTGTCCGTCGCGGCCGGTGAGTTCTTGGAGGACCGGCAAGGGCAGAATCAGAGAACCGTTCTCCCAGACACTGCGGCTACGAAAGACGCCCACGATCTGGAAGAGTCCACCAAAAACTGACAAGGATGCACCACTGTGCAGACCCAGACGGTCAGCGAGATTCTGGCCAACGAGCAGTTCGCGGGCATTGGAGCTGCTGAACTGCCGCGGCCCTGCTGCCAGGCCCGCAGCGGTAGCCACTTCGTAGTCGGCAAGCAGCCACGAGTCGCTGGCTAGCCCCATGGTGGGGATGCCATAGACGCCCTCTTCCTCAAGGGAGAGCGTCTCGAGGAGGACGCCCGCCGTCCGAGCTACCCCAGGAAGGGCGGAGAGCTGCCGACTCGCTTCCTCCGAGACGGCACTGCTGAGCCGGTCGGCCGCGCCCTGGCGGGAGACGACGATGTCAATCTGATGGGCATCGTAGACGTCGGCGAAGGCGCGGCGGAACCCGCGGCTGATTCCCAGCAGGGCGACAATCGCTGTCATCGCCGTCGCCAGCGCAGCGAGGGTCAACGCCGTACGAAACGGCCGGCGCACGATGTTGCGATAGACGAGTTCTGGAAACCGCATGGCGAGGGGTTGGCAGCCAGAGAGACGAGGGGTTGTGCCACCAATAAAACCCCCGAAACGGTGGGTTGGCAACCTGGCGAGGTGGCTCCGTCGGCGTATCTGCGAGGCGATCTGGCCGGATATGCCGAAAAAACGGTTTCGGAAGCCAGTTCGGGTAGCCGCGCAAAGGCGGGGGCCGGGGGCCGTGGGCCTCGGGTGGAACGAGAGAAACCGCCGCCGCGGAAGACCGCGAGCCGGCTGATGGTGTGCGTGGTCTGCGGCGATTGGGCTGGGGTAGCAGGGAGTACCGGTTCTGCTGAAAGAATCGCTGCTGGGGTGAGACGTCCGCCGATCGATCGGGGTATGAGACCGACTTGGGAGATCGGATGGCCCTGGGGGCCACGCTGGTGGAGGAGCCCTCTGGGGGGAAGGTGCCGTCTCACGCTGAGCCGGTGCCTGTTCGTTGCTGCGCTGGTCGTCGGGGGGAGCAGCCAAGGGCGTGCGGTTGAGCCAAAGGAACTCCACACCGATCGTGATGCCTTCACCCCCTCGGTCTATACGGTTCGTCCGGGGCAGGTCCTGAACGAGATGTCGCATGTCTACATTGAGAATCGCGAAGGGAAGCCGACCAATAACTATCCCGAGTACATCATGCGGATCGGGGCAACCGATCGGTTTGAGTGGCGACTCGGCGTCAATTATTCAGTCGGCTCGCAGGGGAACGTGGTGACCAGTGTCGAGGCGGGTGAACTGCCGCTCGATGGCAGCACCCTGTATGAGTCAAATTTTTTGTATGGCTTCAAACTTTCAACGACAGATCAAGATGGCTGGATTCCAGCAAGTTGCTTCATCATGGAGGCAACCACTCCCATGTATGGGCAGGACTTCGGAACGGAGCCGGTCGCAACCGTGGTCTTCGGCTGGGAGTTTCCCGCGCAGTGGCGGGTTGATGCTGCGATGCGATACGCCTACGCCGAGTCGGAGATCGACTGGTTCAGTCGCTGGGGGCCGTCAGTGGTGCTCCGGGTGCCGGTCACTGACCGCTGGGAGGTCCATGCCGAATACTTCGGCACCTTTAATCAGGGGCTGCCCGATAAAGTGAATCGCCCTTTCTTCAGCCCCGGCACACACTTTGTGATCAACGAACGGATCGAACTCGGGCTTCGTGTTGGCTGGGGGATGACCCGGGACGCAGCCAATTTCTTTTCGGATGCCGGTCTGGCGATCCGTTATTAGAGGCGGGTTACGGGTTGCGGCAGCGGAAGCCGGACCGTGATAGACTCGCATCGTCAGTCGGTTGCCCACTGGTGTGCCGGCATGCCGCAGTTGTTTTCCTTGGGAGTGTCACCAATGCCTTCGCGATCTTATTTTCGGGAACTCGCCTGTCTCCTGCTTATCACTTCGTGGCTTGTGGTGGGGGCAACAACCCAGGCAGAAGAGGGTTTGACGAAGACACAATTCGCTGCGTGGCTCCATGGGGATGAATGGAATGGGTTTCCTGGAGGCAACGGTCCCGGCAAGGGCAAGCGGGTTGTGCTTGTCAGCGGGGATGAAGAGTACCGCAGTGAAGAAGCGCTCACACAACTGGCGAAGATCCTGGCGACCCGGCATGGCTTTGACTGCCTGGTGCTCTACGCCATTGATCCCGAGTCGGGTGAGATTGCTCCGAACAATCAAAAAAATATTCCCGGTCTTGAGAGTCTGGAAGCCGCTGATCTGATGGTCATTGCCACCCGATTCCGGAACCTGCCTGATGAGCAGATGAAGAAGATAGATGACTACCTCAGAAGTGGTCGGCCGGTGATCGGCATGCGGACGGCGACTCATGCCTTCAATCTCGACAAAGAAAGCCCCTATGCCCACTACAGCTACAACTACCGGGGTGAGAAAAAAGACTGGACCCAGGGCTTTGGTCGGCTGGTGCTGGGCGAGACCTGGATCAGCCATCACGGCCACCACAAGTTTGAGAGCACGCGGGGTCTGATCGCTCCCGGGGCTGCCGAGCACCCAATTCTGCGGGGCGTCAAGGATGGTGACATCTGGGGGCCGACTGACGTGTACGGCGTACGGCTGCCACTGCCGGGTGACAGCCAGCCGCTTGTGCTTGGCCAGGTGCTTGCTGGCATGGAGCCAGACTCGCCGCCGGTCGAGGGCGTGCAGAAGGGCAGCAAGGACAAAGTTGCCAAGAACGATCCGATGATGCCGGTCGCCTGGGTGAAGACGTATTCGGTCGACGGTGGACCGGCCGGCCGGGTGTTCACGACGACGATGGGCTCGTCGATCGATTTGGCATCAGCCGGTGTTCGGCGGTTGCTCGTCAACGCCTGCTATTGGGCGGTGGGGCTGGAGGATGCGATCACAGTCGAGAGCGAGGTCGGCATTGTTGGTGATTTCAAACCCACCATGTTTGGCTTCCGCAAGGATAAGAGCTCCGGTATCAGCCCGGCTGACCTGCGGTGATCGTCAGGGAAGCGGCCTGATCCAGATGTTGCGGTAGCGGGTGGGGCTGCCGTGGTCCTGCAGGAACAGCGGCCCCTTGCCGGTGGCCTTGAGTTGCTTTTCGATGCCCCGCAGGTGGTCGGTCACGCCGTGCTTGTAGGGGATGTACGGCGACCGCGGGGCGGTGAACGTGACGCCATCCTGCACCAGCTGGCCGTTGAGCCAGGCCTTGAGGGTGCCGGCTGAGCGAAGGGTCCCGTCAGCATTTCGTTTCGGGGCGATGAACCGGATGTCATACACCTGCCACTGGCCAGTCGGTCGGGCTGCGTTGGCCAGCGGCTTGGCGAACCGGTAGAGGCTCCCTTCGTCCTGTGGGGTCACTGGATCGACCCCGAAGGAGTCGTAGATCTGCATTTCGTAGTGGCCATGGATGTAAAGGCCGCTGTTGCCGTGAGCCACAGGAGAGGTCAGGAACTCGGCGTGGATGTCGGCGTCTTCGAACATCGTGGTTGAGACAAGATGGTTGCCATGGGTTTTGGTGCGGGTGACCACCAGGGTGCCATCCTCCACCAGCCAATCGATGGGCCCGCCCGACATGGCCGTGAACTGGGGTTCGACACCTGGGCCAAACAGCATCACGGCATCGGCCGGCGGGGAACTCGGTAGCGCTGACTGGTCGGGATGGAAGTCCGCCAGCAGGTGCTTGCTGCGGGCGTCGGGCTCGGCTTGAGCGGATGCTGGTTGTTTTTTGCCCAACAGCGTGCGGTCGGCAAAGTCAGCGAACTGCGTCCAGTCATCCGGCAAGAGAGCGTGTTTGCCTGTGCGGATGTGATAGCCAATGGTCTGTCCGATGGGGGTGTTGACCATTGGCATATCCTCGGTGCCGAGCCCGGTCAGGCCGTAAAGTTTCCAGGCCCGGCTGGCGGCAATCGCAGCCAATAACTCACCGCGGGGATCAGCCCAGCGGTCGTCCTCGGCACTCGCCACATAGAGGGGCCGCGGCGCCGTCATGGCAAGCAACGCGTGCTGGTCGCAGGGGAGTTCAATTTCGCGATTGGCGTAGTCTGCCAGCATCGGGCAGAACCAATGGGGGAACCGGCTGGTGATTGCCGCCAGGGTTTCACCGAAGTTCCGCCGAAACAGCGCTGCGCCGCCGCAGCCAGATTCATTGGAGACCACCAGGGCGAACCGCTGGTCGCAGGCCCCTGCCCAGAGGGCCGCCTTGCCCAGTCGCGAGTGGCCCACCACCATCACCTTGCCGGCATCGACCTCCGGCAGGGTGACCAGCCAGTCGAGAATCCGCGACAGGCCCCAGGCCCAGGTGCCGATCGCACCCGGTTCGTCTTTGGGGAGGCTGCCGGCAATAGGCCGCCCGAGTGAGGCGAGTACGCTTTCTGGTCGGCCGTCAGCCCGATCAGGGAAGAAGTCGCCGCAATAGGCGGTCGCCATCCCGTAGCCCCGGCTGAGCATGGCGGTCACCGGGAAGCAGGTTTGGCGGGTGCCACGAGAGGCAGCGGTGGCGCGATGCTCAACAATGCCCGGTCCGGCGGGAATCCAATCGGATGGGAGCCAGACCGCGGGGTCGGCGGTCTCGGCCTGATTGCCCCGGAAGTTGAGTTTCAGGAAGACCGGAACTGCGTGGTCTGTCTTCGGGAGGTAGAGCAGTACGCTGGTGGTCGGGGAGCCAGGGTGTGTGCCCAGTTGCAATTTTGCCTGAAGCCGAATGCCGGTGATGCCGCCCACATCAACGTCGGCTCGTTCGACGCTGCCGACAACGGTGACCGGCACCGCCGCCGGTCGCTTGCCATAGATGTATTTTTCCAGCATCGCAAACTGGTATGGCCGCGAGGTCTGTTCCCACTCAGTGACTGAGGAGGCAGGCACTCCGTCGGGGCCAGCCAGGACATCGGGCAACACAAACGCCCCCGTCAGTGACTCGTCATAGTTGGCAGCAGGTGGTGCTGGTACGGCTGTGGTGAGTGGAGCCAGCAGCAAGACAAGCGTTACGATCAGCCGGAAGGCGACAGGCGAGCGGGCAGGCATGGGGACTCCTTCGTTTGAGAAACGCGACAGCGTCCAAGTATGCAATCGTTCAAGGAGCGAGAACGGTCTCCACCCTCGGGGGCAGCCGTGATCAGGTAAGCCGGCCGGCCCGGCGGAGGTGTATGCCCATCGCCAGAAAGGTGGCGGCACTCGAGAGCAGGTTGATGCCGACAAAGATTCCCAAAAGCACGCCAGCTGCGGCAGGGCTGCTGGTCAGCAGGATGCCGCCGAGCAGGCCGGTGATCACGCCATCCAGCAGCAGCCAGCCCCACGGGAAGCCGTCACGAATGGCAAAGGCTGCGGCAATTTTTGCGGCCGCCTCGAAGGAAAGCAGTAGCCCCAGAAAGATCACCAGCGCCTCCACGCCGGCTTCGGGAAGCGTCAACATCCCGGTGCCAGCCAAGGTGGAAAGGCCCCCGCAGAGCAGCATGATCCAGAACCCTCGCCAGGTGTAGGTACCAATAGCCATGGCCAGCTGAGAGACTCCGGCAGCCAGCAGCGTGATGCCACAGAAGACAGCGATCACGGCGGCAGCCACCCAGGGGGCTGCCAGCGCAAGCCCTCCGAGGACGGCAAAAATGCCCCCAAGGACAAGACACCAAATGGCGACACGGGCGAAGGGATCAGTCGATGTGGGCATGGCAAGACGTCCTCGGGCGTGAAACGAGTGGCAGGAAGAGTAAAGAGTACGCCGGACGCAATTCGGTCGTACCCCGCCTGGGCGTATTCTTGCCTGCCTGCGGGCCGAAGGGAACCGACCCAATTTTCCTGCCAGGCAACAGTCCGCCGGCCAGGACAGCAGCGGCCACTGAAAGGCGTCAGACAGGCCTAGAAACAGGCGGTGGTGGAATGCGTTGCTGATTACCGCAGCCGGTGCTACCGTCGAGGGATATGGACGACGACCTCACCTCTGTGCCTGCCCGCCCGCCTGCCGAACCCACTCAGCAGGCATCGTCTGCCGGGGAGTCTGCCGCCACGGTCCTCTCCGGGGGAGAGACAGCCCCCCTGCTGCCAGCCTCCATCAACGAACTTGGCAGCCAATTACAGGGGCAGCGGCTTGGTGACTACCAGCTTGAGGAGTTTGTTGGTGGTGGCGGGATGGGGGCGGTCTTCAAGGCCCTCGATACCACCCTCGACCGAGTTGTTGCGGTCAAGGTGCTGGCTGGTCATCGGTCGACCGATGAAGAGATGCTGCGGCGGTTCCGCAACGAGGCCCAGTCGGCTGCTCGGCTGAACCATGAAAACATCGGCCTCGTGCATGCGGTGGGGGCCAGCGACGGCTGGCACTACATCGTGTTTGAGTACATCGAGGGAACCAACCTTCGGGACATTGTGCGGCAACGGGGGCCGCTCAGCGTGGCCGCGGTGGTTGACATCTCCCTCCAGGTCGCCGCGGCACTTGAGCATGCTGCCCAGCGGAACGTCACCCATCGAGACATCAAGCCTTCCAACATCATCATCACCCCGGCAGGCCGGGCGAAGCTGGTCGATATGGGGCTGGCTCGCCTCCAGCACGTTGCGGGCGAGCAAGATCTGACGGTCAGTGGCATGACGCTTGGGACCTTTGACTACATTTCTCCTGAGCAAGCCCGGGATGCCCGGGCAGCTGACATTCGCAGCGATCTGTACTCACTCGGCTGCACGATTTTTTTCATGCTCGTTGGCCGGGCACCGTTTGCTGAGGGCACGATGGTGCAGAAACTTCTGCAGCATCAGCAGGAGCCGCCACCTGCCATCGAATCGCTGCGAGCCGATGTGCCACCACGGCTGGCTGCAGTCATGCGGCGGCTGATGGCCAAGCAGCCTGCCGAGCGGTTTCAGCGGCCGTCGGCCCTCGAAGCGGAATTGCTCGGGATCGCGGATGACGAGGGGATTGATCTTTCCGTTGTTCGGCCGGCCCTGGAGCCGGGGGCAGCGGTCGTCGGCCGCCGGAGCAGTATCGTCTGGCCCTGGAT
>JBDQOY010000044.1:0-14254 GCA_040260935.1 Pirellulales bacterium | reverse complement strand
GTCTCCTCCTGCATTCGCTGCCGCCAGGCGACGGCCGCCGCGTTCGCCCCACTGCGAACCAGCACCCGATGGGCCATGCTCACCGGCCGCAGCGTCCAGACGATCCGCTCATATTCGGCCTTGATCCGGAGAAACTCGAGCAAGATATAGAGACACTCACCACGATCCGACTGGGTGGTGGTGGAGTTCCAATCCCGATACTCCGCATGGTTTTCTGCCACACTCTCCAGCACCAGTCGCAGCCGACTGGCCGCCTGCTTCAGCGGCAGGTGGCCCGACGCCAGGGCCTCGATCAGTTGCTGTGGCTGGCCGTTGGCCTTCGCGGCATCATCCTGGGCACCCCGCCAGTCCGGCTCGCTGGTGTCCCGCTCGATGAGCTGTTCCAGGAACGGTCGCACCCCACCACGAAGAATCCCCCGCAGGGCTGGCGGCGTGAGCAAGTGCTGGGTGAACAGCCCGGCGCCGTAGTGTTCGATAAACGCCCGCACCACGGCGAAGGACTTGTCGTCCCGGACCCGTTCCAGCACTGACAGCCGCAGTTGCCTGGCATGAGTGGTCCAGGTCTCAAGCAGTTTTGGGATGAGAATGGCCAGGCCATCGAGAATCCGCTCGGTCACCACCACGGTCGAGGGTGTCGCGGCGTTTGGCTCCGCCACAGGGGCGCTGGCGACGATCCGGCCCACCAGGGCAATGGTGGCAGCCTCAAAGACCCGATCGAATTCACTGACGCTGGCCGCACCAGGAGGCCGCCGGCTCTCCAGGCTCTTCGCCAGCCGGACCAAGCCGATCGTCTCTTCGACCAGCCCGCGACGCGGCAGAATTGCCACGAGGCGTTCGAGCAGTCGCTCCCGCATGCGGGCAGCGACAATCCGGTCAGGACGACCGCCCCGCGAGAGCGGCACATAGAGCACCGTTCGGCCCCGCAGGTGCTGACGAATCCGCGCCACCTGCTCGAGCATCGTCTGCTGGTCATCGACGAAGACCGCCGCCAACAGCCTGCCCACAGCCGGCTTCGGCAGTGACCGGGCCGCGGCTGTAACCGTTTCGGAACGTGCGGAGGGACGCACCTGCCCCCGGGCCAAGGCGAGCCGGGCCGACAGCATCCAGATGGTTTCGCCTGTCTGCAGAGCCGCTTCGATCAGCCGCTCTGCGGCGGCATCCCGCTGCCACCGTAGCCGGTCAAACTCTGCGGGCGACATGCCCGGCGCGGGCTTCTGATCACGGCTGACAATGTGGGTGGCCGCCCGCACCATCGCCCGCCGCAGCCGCCGCAGAGTCTGCCGCCAGCCCCGTAACGAGTCGATCTCGGCAGCAGCCGTGGTGATTCTACCGGCGGCAGCATCCAAGCAGCCCGTGGCCACGGTCTGCCGCAGCATCATGATCACGCCGGTCAGAAAGTCGGCTGCCTCCTCAACCGCCACCACCGGATGCCCCCCGCCACCACCAGGCAGATCGACATCAAGCATTCCTCCGTCGGTGCCATCATCGGCCGAGTCCTGCCAGACCATCGACTCATAGGCCGACGCCACACTCTCATCAGCAGAAAACGGATCGTCGTCGGCCTCCTCCGGCAGGGAGAGGTCCGGCTCGTTGCGAACCGTCGGCTCTTTTCCCGTTGCAGCCAGCTCAATCAACTCAGCAACCCCGGCCGTGTTGGCTTCCACCAGTTCAAGGAAGCGACGAATCCGGTGCTGACCGCCCTCGCTCAAGTCGGTAAAGGCCGCCCGCAACCAGCGGTGGGCCGCCAACAGCCAGGACGACCCCGAGTGGTCGATCTCGTCGCCCTCAAGCAGGGAGACCCAGTGCACCAGCAGCCCCATCGCCGCATCGAAGTCTCCCTCCCGCAGCAACGCCTCCGTGGCAGCTGCATGGGTGCGGGACGATGAAAAATCAGCGACCGCCTCTCGCCAGAAGCCAGCCGGCAAGGGTGTCGGAGCCGTCGCTCGGCGCTCCTCAAGCACCGCAATCACCTCGCGAGCCGACTGCAGCGTCTCGCTGCCTGACAGATGCGGAATGCCCGTGACCGTCGTTGTGGCGAACTGATCCCACCAGGTTGCAAGATCTTCAACCGCCACGCCCGCGCGGGCCGCCAGCCCCTCATCCCCCTCAAGGCAGGCCCGTTGCCAAACCGTGCACCAGGTTTCCAGCAGATTGCCGACCGTACCGATCAGATCGTCGACCCGGGGATCGGGCAGGGCCTCGCCGCCCGGCTCGTGGAGGGGAAACTGGCCGGCCAGTCCCAGAATGTTCCAGGGATCGACCAACGCCCCACAGTCGATACCCCGCAGCAGCAGCTTCCGGGCCTCATCCAAGGTGTCGTGAGCTGCCCCCAGAGCAGCAGTGTCATCCCGCCGCACGGCAAGCTGGGCAGAGACGATCCGGCTGGTGATGCGGGCAAGCATGCGGGCACTGGCTGCGGGCACCAGTCCCGCCAGCCGCTCGGCCGCTTTGGCCCGGCCCAGTCGCGCAAGCACCGACGCCAGCGTCACACTGCCAACCTGACGGGCTCGGCGGTCGGCCAACAGCATGTTGATGTGCCGCCGCACGCCACCGAAGGGCTGCTGCAGCACCGCTGCCTCTGCTTCCAGACGCTGGCGGTGCGCGGCTGGCAGCTGGGTCAGCAGCCAGCGATAGAAGTTGTCACGGTACGTCGCGATCCGGGGCAACAGGTCCGCCAGCGCCATACCCGCCTGGGCCGCCCCCGGACCGTGACCTGACAGGCCTGAGGCCATCAGCATGACGCCCGCAAGGACTGCTGCCGACTCTTCTTCAAGTTCCTGACGA
This sequence comes from Pirellulales bacterium, assembly GCA_040260935.1. Taxonomy (GTDB): domain Bacteria; phylum Planctomycetota; class Planctomycetia; order Pirellulales; family UBA1268; genus UBA1268. Next base: position 11,470 of record JBDQOY010000044.1, on the reverse strand, counting down.
CTTCCTGCAGCAGGCTCTGCTGCCGACCAGGAGAGAATGCCCTCGAGTGTTGCCTGCTGGATGACCAACCGCCGATAGCAGCCATTGTCGTCGATCAACGCCGGATCCCAGAGCCCAAACAGATAGTTGGGCCGACTGGCTGCCGGATGAAGAAAATCGAAGGCCCGCGGGTCGAGCGCAAGTTCACTGAGAAGCGTCGGATCAAAGTCGGCCTGCCGAAGCAGTTCGGGTGGTGCTGCATGGAGGATGGCCACCGCCCGCGCGACCAACCCCGCGAAACGTCCGTGAGCAGCGCCCGCCCCCGCCACATACAGCGGCAGCGGCCGAACCCGCTCATGCGGGTACGGCTCGGACAGTTGACCATTTTCAAGCACCGCCACCGGCCGCCAGCCCATGTAGTCGTTGAGTTGCCCGATCGCGCGATCGACCAGCTCGCTATCGGCCCCTTCCCACGGCCCCCCGGTGGCCAGCACCGCCTGGGCGGCAGCCATCACGAAGAAGGGCCGCTCCAGTGCTCCCGGGGCCTGGTGCTCGAGCAGGTCATGGTGGAACTGCCGGTAGGCGGGCAGCAGCCTGTCGAAGACAATCCGAATGACTCCGACCGCCTGGCCAACATCGCGGAAGGCCGGATCGGTCCGCTGCAACCGGGCCAGTTCTTCCCGCAGCACCGCAGCGACGCGGGAAGCGGTGTCAGGCTGTTCCACTGGCCTGCCGGTGTCGGCAACCGGCTCGAACCGGGCGTACAGCTCACTGAGCACGCTCCACGCGGTGACATCAGCCGCCCCCGCTGAGAAATTGAGATATCCCAGCAGACCCGCAAGCGGGTCGGGAGGTGGAGCGGTGGGTGGAGGAGCCTTCGACATCAACACGCGGCCGGGGCAGTGTTGCCCCCCGAGGAACAGGACGAACCTGGCGGGTGCCAGCGAAACGAATCATCCTACCAGCCACCGGCCATCCCACAGCGGGGGTGCCGGTTTTGACCGGAGGAAACGCCTCTGGGCTGCTTTCCCGCCCGTTTTTGCATCGTCCCTCAGGCCGAATTAGCCTTCTTGAGCGGTCAGTGTCCTCAGCCAACAATCCGCGGCTTCCGTCCTGGCCCCACGCTCACGCTTCTCCAAGGACTCCTCCCATGCCTCGGATCTCCCCGCAAACGCCGTTCTGCCTGAGCCTGCTGCTCGCGCTGGCCACCGTTGGCCTCCCGGCTGCGGCGGCCCGCGCTGAACGCCTCCGCGGTTCAGCCGCCGACCCGGTTGAGGCCCAAGCGGCAGGGCTGACCCGCGAGTGGATTGTGCAACTGCCGTTTCAGTCGGATGGCTACCGGCTCGATCGGGTCGATGTTGGCCGCTGGCTGGTGGTGGCCCAGTCGGGCGACGGCATGGTGCACGCTGTTCAGGCGGCTGCTTCCCCACGGGCGGCTGCGGGAGCACCAGCGGTCGGCACGCTGCTCTGGTCAACCAGCCTGGGCGTCCCCCGGGCACCGATTTTTCCTGCTGGAATCGATCATGATCTCGTGGCCGTCGCCCGTGACATGGACTGCTACGGACTCGACGTCCGGACTGGCTCGCTCTTCTGGCAACGCCGCCTGCCAGCACCCCCGTCGGCAGGCAGCCTACCGGTGGGCGACTGGGTCTACACGCCCCTCCGTGATGCCAGCGTCTATCGACTGCCGGCCAATCCCTATCGGCAGCCGAAGCAGGCAGAGCCGAAGGACGGCGACACGCCGGCCAACCGGTCCAAGGTGGTGCAAGTCAGCCTCGATCCCGTCCGCATCAATTCCCACGGCATTGTTGAACAACTGCCCGATCCCTACGCCGGGGGCGCGATCTGGTGTACCCGCAACGGTCACCTGACAGCCATTGAGCCAGCCGACAAGGGCTGGGCCCGCCATGAGTTCCACCTCCGGCAGCAGCCCAACGGCCCGATCATGGTGGTCGACCAGACGATCTTCGCCGCCACCATCACGGGTGAACTGGCCCGCTTCGAAGATGCCCCGGGGGGGCTGCGACTGTCCTGGCGGACCCTGCTCGAGACGAGCCTGCATGCCAACCAGCCCCAGCCACAACTCATGCTGAAGGAAAAGACGTTGATTGTCTCGTTGGGCGAGGCCGGCATCGCCGCCCATGACGCTGAGACGGGGAAACGACGGTGGCTGAGTTCACTTGAGGGGAGCCTGCTCGCGATTGTGGGCGACAAGCTCTGGTGCTACGACCGAGTCAACCGGCTCACCGCCCTGCGGCTAATCGACGGCAAGCCGGTCGCCTTCCTTGCCCCCGGCCCGTTCACGGTGCCCGTAGTCAATCGCGCGACGGAACGGCTCGTCCTCGCCTCTCCCCGGGGACTGCTTGCCTCCCTGGCACCGCTCCAACTTGCGGCAGCGGCCGCTCCGGCGAATGCAACTGAAGACGCTGCGGCAGCCAGTGAGCCGGCAGCCAGTGAGCCAACTGCCACCGAGACTGACAGCGACGCGGATGGGTCATCCAGTTTCTAAACGGTTGGACAACTGACGGCACGCTCGAAACAGTCGCAATCCTAAACTGCAGCTGCCACGTCCACTTCACGCTGCTTCCGCCATTGCTGGTCGCCGTGGCTGTGACTGCCGGATACACCGGGCGGTACGGTGCAAACACCCCGTCACACCGACTCCACACATCGGGCCGGCGACGGTGGTAAGGTTGATATCCCAGAGGCGATTGCGTGCCCCTTCAGCGTTGAGTGCGTTTTGATGATTCGAAAGTTCTTTCATGCCGCGGCCCGAGTCCTGAGTCAGTCCGCACTCCAGGCTCGCGTTCCACGGCGACTCAGTCGCCTACAGGTCGAACGACTTGAGTCCCGTCGGGTCTTGTCTGGAACGGATGGGGAGCAGAGCTTCGCCTACTTTTTTGACAAGATCGACGATGCCAATGTGGCACTCACCATGCCAGCCGGTGGTGTCCCGACCGCCATCAGTACGGTCATCGGTGAGACCAGTAATGGCCAGCGGCAGAAGTGGACAACCGCCTGGCCTCACGAAAAAGTGACGATTGATGCCCGCGTGGTCGGTCAATCGGTTGCGTTGCAGGGGCAGGATACGAAGGGGAAAAACCTCTGGCCGTTCATCGACCACCTGTTCACCACCTCCAATCCCGTGCCAGCGAGCGACCGGCTCGCGTTGGCCAAAAACATCCTCAATGCAGTGATGCTTTACCCCGGGCCGGCCCCAGACCAGTTGGGGCCGGAGTTTCCACAGCCAGCCGAGGCAACGCCGACGGCCGACGGCGGCTATGTCCTCTGGGCTCAAGACTTCGAGTTTGGCCCTGGACAAGCCCCAACGAATGAGGTGTACGCCGGCATCACCGCCGTGCTCTGGGCTGGCCGGCAGGTGCTCACTCAGGGCGAGCCAGGAACGTCTCCGATGCAGATCGTTCCGGTCGTCTCGAGTAGCATTTTCAAGACGCTCGGCGACCCAACCGGAGGCTATTACAACGGGCAGACCATTCTCAAAGGTGTTCCTGGCACACCCTACCTCGCCTCGCTTGGTCTCAACCCGTTGCCGCAGACCAACACCAGCAAGCCGTCTGCCGCCAATCCCTACGGCGAGTGGAACTTTCTGTCGATGCTCTCGCACAACAACCTGATCGACGGCTTTCTGGGGCAGCAGTATGCATGGGACAATTCGGGGGCCGTGCCCGGCAGTGTGACGGCGGATACCGTGGCCTTCTTCCCTGGCCGGGAACTGCCGTATGCGATTCTGTCGGCCCACGATCAGCCCGGTCCGCCGCCCGACTATCCGTGGCCCAACCTGACGAAGTTTCCTCAGCCGAACAATCCCGCCCCCCCTTGGCCCAGCCATCATCAGGGTGAACTCCCTTTTGCCGCCGGTGTCTATTGGCATCAGAACATCATTGATCCCCTGTCGAACTTTGATCCCGGCACGGTGCTGACGCCGACGATTGCCCCGCTGCCGACGGCACCTTCCCCACCGCCAGCACGACCAATGCTGCGGCCGGTGACAACCCTGGTGATTGACGACCTGATCGGACCGAGCCCGGTGGTGCTCTCGGCTGCTGAGATTGGGGTGGCCGCCATCAATGGCCGGCCCGATCTGTCGTTCGTCGTCTCGGCCGTGGCATCGGGCCGGGTAGAAAAGTGGAATGGCACCAACTGGGTCGATGTCTCATCCCCACCGGTGTCATCCTCACCGGCGGTGCTGCTGCGGCAACTCCAGCAGCGGCTGGTCACGCCAACTGACCAGCTTCGCTGGGTGCCGCCAACGGAGAGCGGTGGGGCAGAGGCCGCCTTTGCCGTAGTCGGCTGGAACGGCCGCGAGGCATCCGCGACGGCATCGACTGTGGTGATCGAAGCCGGTCCGCTGCCCACGCCGGACCTGGTGCTCTGGCACGAGGGTTACAAGGCTCCGCTGGCGGAGTTGTTTCAGCCACAGGCCTGGAGTGACTATACAGGGGCCATCATCGACTTCGCCACGGCAAATGATGTCGGCACCGTGATGATCACTGTCGACTTCGCCACCACGACCGACACCCTGCCTGCCGATGCTGCGGGCTACGTGCAACAGTTTCTCACCGCGGCGGAGACCGCTGATCTGCAGCCGGGGCTGTTTATTACATTCGGTACCGAGACAACCGTGGCGATGGTGGCCGACTACCTGGCCAGCTTCACACACACGCAGCCGCTCCTCATCGGGATCGACGTCGAAAACTTTGCCGGCGTCAGCATTCCCTACCCCAAGGACAAGCTGAAGGCCGATGCGATCTTGGCCGACTTCATCACACCGTTTGCCACCGCCCTCGATGCGCAGGGCATCTCTTACGCTGAAATCAGTCCGATTGGCGGCATGGCATTCGACCCATCGTGGGCAGCACCCATGACCAATGTCTATGAGTACTACTCGGATGCAAACGGTGTGCTCAATCCACTCTTTGCCAACCATCAGGACAACGCTGCCGCTGCCTTTGCAGCCTTTCAAGATGCCCTGACTGACCCTGCCAATGCCGATGCCATCGTCAAGCCTGACAAGATCGGCGGCTGGCCCGCATTTGCCATCTCCCAGCGTGGCAGCGACTGCCTCGGCGGCGAGTCAGCCATCGGCAAGGCGAACCCCTGCGGCATCGCCGATATCTTTGGCACCTGGCAGTGGGAGTCGTTCGAGCAGTTCCTGGGGCGCTATCAGAAGGCCTACGCCCCGGAGCGAATCGTGATCTATCAGGCCGACCAGTTGCCCTGCAGTTGGCTGGCCGACGACTGCCACGACTGATCACGACGCAGAGGGTTTATTCGGTGTCTGAGGCAGCATCTTCTGCTGGTGTTTCAACTTCTGCTGGCGGTTCAGCTGGTGCCGGCGTGGCCGTTGCTGGCGGTTGCGTACGCGGGGCTGCCTTTGGGTCGAGCGGCAGGCCGCGGCTCCAGAGTTCGATCGCAAGGATCAGGCAGCCGATTGAAATGGCCACGAACGACAGGATCATCATCGCCGTGTAGATGTTCATCGGCGCTGGGGCTTTGGTATCACCGCTGTCTGCCATCGTGGCCTTCTCCGCATGCTGGGTGCCGTCGGGTGGAACGCTCGCCTGTGGTTCCACACCACCTCAACTGTTGAGCTTCAGCCGGGTCGCCACCCGGTCGCCCCGCTGCACAATGCCCCGGGAATAGTCCTTCAGAATCCGCACCACCGCCCGGTCGGGCTTGACGCTGACCACCCGCAGGCGGCCGACATACTCATCGGCCCGGAAGACTTCCAGTTCATGACCAGGCTGCAGGCCATCGTCGCTGCCAATCGACACCTCGACCAGATCATCGGCCACGGCCGTGATCACGCCATCAACGAGTGGCACAATGTGCTTGGGACGCTCCAGCGACAAGCCATTCTGCTGGAGAACAGTCCGGGCCGTCTGGACCTGCTCTTCGAGCTGCTGCTTTCGTTCAGTTGCCATGGCCAACGACGACTCTGCCTGATGCAGTTCCGCCGCGAGGGTGGCTCCGCGATTGACCGAACTCTTGAGGTTCTCTTGAAGACCGTCGATCTCCTGCCGCAGGTCATTGACCAACTTTTCTGCCTTGTCGCGTTCGAGCTTGGCAGCGACCAGTTCCTCGATGTCGTTGGATAACTTCTCAAGGTCGGCGTCCCGCTTCTTGCGGAGATCCTGAAGTTCACTGTCCTTGGCGGTTAGAGCCGCCTCCAGCTTGGCGACCACCTCATCGCGATCAGCCTCCGATTCAGCAACCTGCTCGGTCAGTTCGGTCAGCCGGGCCTCTTTCGCGTCCCGCTCGGCCTGGGCCGTCGCCAGTTCATCCTGAAGCCGCTCCGATTCGGCCTGCCAGTTCGTGTGCGACGAAAAGATCGCCACCGCAAAACTCATGAACACCACGCTCATGATCAGCACCGCAAAGACGAAGATTTTGCCGATCGTGTTCATTGTTCAGTTCACCTACCTGCCATCTGAAAGGACGAACCGCTGCCGCACAGCAGTTTTGGCCTGCCGCGCAGACACACCCATCGTTTTATCGAACGCTGAAGGTGGATCGACCTGTCACCGTCCCGCCCTGCAGCGTTCTTCCTCTAGGCTACCCCGTCGACACCCGGCTTCCAACGCCACTGCCACCGCAATTACTACACACAGCCCAGGCAGCAGACTCCCCCACCAGAGCCAGAGGGTTGGGCGGCCGTCCAGCGGGACCCTGACCCGGAGCGTTGCGGGAGCCCGCCGGGGCCCCCGGGCCAGCAGCCTTCCGGAGCCGTCGATCGAGGCCGAAAAGCCTGTATTGGCCGCAATCACGATCGGGGTTCGGACCTCAACAGCCCGAAACAGGGCCGCGGTCAGATGCATGTCGAGTTCACTCGACCCCCAGAACCAGCCGTCGTTGGTCAGGTTCGCAATCACGTCCGGCCCGCCGTCTGCCCGGCGACACAGCCGCACCAGGGTGCGGATCGCCTCGGGGAGGGCGGTCTCATAGCAGATTGTGCAGGTCAACCGCTGCCCTGCCACGGTGGTCTGCATCGGCCTGCGGCCCGCCGTTAGTCCCACCGGGAGGGGCGTCAGCCGATAGAGCCAGGGAAACCGATTCGCCAGCGGCACGTACTCGCCAAACATCACCGGGTGCATCTTGGCGTAGCTGGCCACCAGTTTCCCGGCAGCATCAAGGAGCACGCCACAGTTGAAGTATTGCGTCCCTGAAACGGCGGCCGGTGTGATCCGCTGCTTATCAACGCCGACCAGCCAGTGTGTGCCGTAGGACTGGGCATAGGTTGACAGCGGCTCCAGCCGTTCAGCCTCGAGCCGCTGCCGGGTCCGGGCCTGCCGCGAGGCCGCGTCTTCCTCTGCCGCCTTCGGCTCACCCTCGGCCAGCACGGCCTCGACCACACTGTCCGGGAGTACGACAGCCGGATCGACCTCGAGCAGTCCCACCCGCCACATCGTCTCCGGCCAGAGAATCAGATCGGGGCGGGGGCCGGCGCCAGCCAGTCCTTGCCGGGTGAGGTCATCGTAGTGCCGCGTGACGTCAGTCACTGCCGCAGGATCGTGTTTCAACTCGGTGTCGATCGATCCTTGCACGAGCAACACATCGAGCGGCTTTCCCGTCGCCTCCGGCACCGTGGCCAGCCGCCAGCGGCCGTAGCCAACTGCGGCGGCGAGCACGACACCGGCCAGCATGAGGCTGCCAACAACAGCCTGCAGCGGTTGCCGGCTGGCTGGCGACTGCCGCTGCCCGATAAACTGGAGCAGTTCAAAGCCGGCAGCCGCAACCAGCATCACCACACCGCCAACACCGACCGCTCCAGCCAGATCTGCAGTTTGCAGAAGCGTCGTCCAACGCCACTGGCTGTGCCCGAGCATGCCAAAGGTGAATCCACCAAGCAGCCAGCCCCGCAGCTGTTCGCAGGCCATCCAGGCCACAGGCGCAGCCGCCACCAACGGCCACCGCCAGCGGCTGATCAGCCGCCGCGTTAGCCAGACAAACAGCGGCAGGAAGCAGGCCAGATACGCCGACAACGCCAGCCAGCCCAACGACGTCGCCGGATGCGGAAGCCGCAGCCAGTGAATGGTTGCCAGCCAGTGCAGCCAGCCGGCCAGCCAAAGCCACCGCCACGGCAACGCGGGGGCAGCAGCCGTCACTGGTCGAGCCACCAGCCAGAGCCACGGCAGCGGCGCCAGCCAGGCGGCCAGCCACCAGTCCACCGGCGGCTGAATGAGAAACATCGTTCCCGCGCCAACAAAGGCGGCAAGCCGGTCACGGCGGGTGGCACCGGCCGCTGTGCCTGATGCTGTGTCTGGTGTTCCCGACAGCGTCATGAGGGGTCATCCTCGGCCAGAAACTCAGCCAGCACCATGCCCGGCACCACGTCAGCATCCTCGTCAACTAGCTGCCGCAGACAGCGACCAGCAACCGGAGCCGGCAGGTCAACGGTGACGCCACCGGCAGCCAGTTCGACCACGCGATCTCCCTCCAGCACCCGCCGCCCCTGGGGAATGAGCCAGAGCGACAGCACCATCCGCAAACTGCCAAGCCCGAGATCGGGCACGACGAGCGGGACTGGCTCAGCGGGAGAGGCAGGCTGCATGGGACGGGTGCCGCCGGGATGATTCACTGGAGGGTTTGAAGCCAGGCCAGCATCACCCGGCCCACGGCTTCGAGAGACTCGGCCGAACAGGCGGCGGGACGATCGCGGGTGGTATGCCAATGCGGATAGTCAAAGTCGATGATGTCGCAGGTGGGAATGCCGCCAGTCATTCGCAGTGGCACATGGTCATCGTTGATCTCGTACTTGGGCCGCGGCACAAACTGCTTCACCCCGAGCCGCTTGGCGGTCGCCCAGATTGCCTCGACCACCGGACGCGTCTCAGGCCAGGCAACACTCTGCTGCTCTTGCCAGATCGATAGATCGCGGTCGGCCACCATGTCGAGGATCACCCCGCACCGATAGTGATGGGCGAGCGTTCCCGCGCGGCGGCTGGCAGCATACTGGCGGGCAAAAAACAGGGATCCCAGGCAATAGGCGTCTCGGGCATCATCAAAGACGTACTCCTCGGCATCGAACAGCACGAAGTCGACACCAACCGGACCGGCCAGAGCCGGCATGGCGTGTGCCAGCTCCATCAGCACTGCCACTCCACTGGCGCCATCGTTGGCACCGACGAACACACCCCGAGGATTCCACCGATCACGATCCGGATAGGGACGGGTGTCGTAGTGCACTCCAATGAGTACCCGGTCCGTCCGCTCAGGATGCCAGTGGACAATCAGGTTCTCCATCCGCACCCAGTCCCCGGTGCGACCGTCGCGGCTGCGAAAGGCCTGCCGAAAAACCTTTCCTCCAGCCTGCTGAAAGTGGGGGATGAGGATCTGTCGCTGCTGCTCCATCGCTGCCGATCCGCTCGGCCGAGGCCCAAGTTCGCAGATGGCGTTGAGGTGGGTGAAAGCCCGCTCGCCTGAAAACGCTGCCGGTTCCGCCACGGCAGTGAGTGCCGCCAGACCGAGGGCTCCGGAGAGGCCCCCGATCAAACTGGCTCGCAGCAGCTTGCGCAACAGGTTGCCCATCCGGTTTTGGGTCTGGTTTCGGGTCATGGCCTTCGTCACCAGCACTCGGCTTTCGAGGCGACACCCCTCTGGTACCGCCGACAGACTAGGAGGGAAATACCTCCGGGCAGCCTGTTCTACGCCCCACGCATTCCATGCGTCAAAAGAGCGCCCGTGGCCGGTTTGATCGTCGCGGGGAAACCCAACTGCCTGCTCCCGCGTTAGCCCGGCGGCAGATGACCGGTTTCGTTGAACCGCACCAGTTCTGGCCCCGGCCAGACCAGTTCAGAGACTGAGCAGTTGGCCAGTGCTGGCAGGCGGGTGAAGGGCCGCTCACAGGCATCGGCCAGCAGAGGATGGCTGCGGCCAACCAGCAGACCAAGTGCCGCAGTCAGAATACCGCCGTGGGCCACCACGATCATCCGCGCGGCAGAACGACTGGCCAGTGCACGGAGCACCTGCTGCCCTCGTTCGGCCAGTTGTCGCCGGGACTCACCGCCGGGAATCTGGAAATCGATGTCGCCCGACTTCCACTGGGCCACCGCCTCTGGAAACTGTTCCGCAAGATCGTCCCAAAGATGCCCCTGAAAGACGCCGGCATGCAGTTCCCGTAGATCATCTGCCACCTGCACCGACAGCCCCGTCGCCGCGGCAATCGCAGCAGCCGTCTCGCGGGCCCGCCGCAGCGGACTTGACCAGAGTTCACAGCCGTCGGCGACCCAGGGTTGCTCCCGACACCAGGCTGCAACAGCCTCAGCCTGTCGCCGGCCAGCATCGGACAGGTCGATGTCGGCCTGGCCCTGCACGCGGCCTTCCTGGTTGGAAAGGCTTTCTCCGTGGCGGATCAGGATCTGCTGCATGACAATGGTGCGGCCCGGCACATCCCTGCGTTCATTGACGCTGGGGCTGATCGGGGCGATGGGCCTCGGAGAGCCGGTCCCTGAAACCAGGGCTGGCTGCCTGCAGCATGAAGACTTCACTGGCCGACTGGCTGGCGCCATGCGGCCGCACAATACAGATCACCTCGGCGTTACCCCCGTGCTGCCGCACATGGTCAAGCAGGGCCTGCTCGCCGGCGGACAGATCTGGCGACACCTCGACCGACGCCTCGGCGGCCGTCGGCGGCAGTGGCTGGGGCATCGGCTGGCCTTGGGCAAGCGGCAGCGGGGCTGCTTCGGCTGCCTGAGGCAGCGGCCCCGGCGAGGCGGTCGGCACGGCATCGGAACGATCCCGGCGATCGAGTGAGAACGGCGGCATCGCATCAGGCAAGTGGGGCACGGTTTGGCCATCGTTGGTGCCGGCGAGTTCGGTACCGGCCCCGGGGTAGACATGCCGGTAGACAAAGGCCAGTCCGGCCTCATCAAGATGTTCATGAATCGAGGGGAGTGCGGCGAACAGGCCCTCGTTGTCCTCTGGGTCAGCGGCGTTACAGACACCCAGCAGGGTGCCATCAAGGGCGAACAGCCCACCGCCACTGCGGCCCTGGACCGGCTGCCCCGCCACCTGCACGTTGGCTGGCCCCAGATACTTATCGACCGACGTGACCCGGCTGATGTGCATCGTCGGATCCCGCCCCCCATCACAGCCGATGGTGACCACACCCTCACCCACCTCACGGGGCCGACCAACGCCCCCAACGGCAACAGCGTCAAGCGTCACCTCGGTGAAGACACTGACCAGAGCGAGATCGCGATCGAGATCGTAGGCAACCATCTGACCAGCCAGCCGCCCCGCATCCGGAGCACCGAACAGATCAACTTCGATGGTGCCATTCCCATCTGAGTCACGAAAGATGTGCCCGCAGGTCAGAATCAGCGCCTCGCCCTGCCGACAGTCAATGACCGTGCCGGTTCCCCAGGATGCACCCTGGGGATCTTGCACCCGCAAGCGGGCGGTTGCCTGCAGCAGTCGCTGCCGGAGGCTGGCTTTGGTTTCGGCAGCCAGCGTTGGCGGGGGTGGGACC
>JBDQOY010000043.1:0-3649 GCA_040260935.1 Pirellulales bacterium | reverse complement strand
CTGCCAACTTCGGCGTGAAGCTCAAGGAACGGCTCGCTGCGGTCGGCGTACCGTGCGAATTGGTCTATCCCGGTGCGGCCGCTGTCGACCATGCCAGCCTGCCGGAGGCGATCATCGACATGCTCCAGCCGCTGAGGATTTTTCCGACTATGCCCTCTTTCTTGACACTGCGGCACGGCCAGCAGCCTGTGAGCCGGCGGCTACGATGTTGCCGCTGCAGTTGAACCGGGGTGATCGCATCTGCCTGATCGGCAACACGTTGTTTGAGCGGGCGCAGTTGTTTGGTCAGGTGCCGGCAACGATTCAGGCTGGCTTCCCCGAGCATGAGCTGGTGATTCGCACGCTCGCCTGGTCGGCCGACGAGGTTGATCTGATGCCCCGGCCGGAGAACTTCGCTGACCTTGAGCAGCATCTCGCCTACGCCAAGGCCGACGTCATTCTGGCGGCCTACGGGTTCAACGAGTCGTTTGCCGGTGAGGCTGGCCTGCCGGCGTTTCGCACCCGGCTAGCTGCCTTTCTGGAGCGACTGAAGAAGAAGGCGTTTAACGGTGAGTCAGCTCCGCGGATCGTCCTGGTCTCCCCTATCCCGAATGAGAATGTGGCGGGTGTTGCTGCTGCCGAGGGCAACAACGCAACCATTGCAGCGTACACCGCCGCCATGCGTGTGGTGGCCGCCGAGCAGCAGGTGGGCTTTGTCGATGTCTTCACGCCGCTGGTTGAACCACTCGCAGCAACAGGAGATCTCACGATCAACGGCTGCCATCTTACGGAGGATGGTTATGCGACTTTTGCCAGGGCCCTGTTTGCGGGCTGCTTTCGTCAGCCGCCGCCGGCCATCGGTGAGGCCCTGCGGCTGGCGGTGGTCGACCTGGAGCGGCAGTTCTTCCGCCGCTACCGGCCACTGAACACGTTTTATTACACCGGTGGCCGGAGTAAGCAGTACGGCTACCTCGACTTCCTGCCGGCAATGCGGAACTTCGAGCTCATGTGTGCCAACCGAGATCGCCGGGTGTGGGACCTCGCCCGCGGCCGGCCGGTGCCGGCTGCGATTGATGACTCCAACCTGCCGCCGCTGCCGGCGGTCGATCAAAGCCGCGGGGCGAACGAGTGGCTGCCGGCTGCCGAAGAGCAGCAGGCCTTCAAGGTTGATCCGCGGTTTGAGGTCAACCTGTTCGCGGGGGAGGAGCAGTTCCCAGAGATCGCCAACCCGATCCAGGTCCGCTGGGACAACCGCGGCAGGATGTGGGTCTGCACCTCGCAGGCGTATCCCCATGTCTACCCTGGGCAGGAGCCGCACGACCGGCTGGTGATCCTTGAAGACACCGATGGCGACGGCCGAGCCGATACCTCGAAGATTTTTGCCGACGATCTCCATGTGCCGCTTTCGTTTGAGTTCGGTGACGGCGGGGTCTACGTCTCTGAACAGCCCAACCTGACTTTTCTGGCCGACACCGACGGCGATGACCGGGCCGACGTCCACGAGGTGCTGCTCTCCGGCTTCGGCACGGAAGACTCACACCACTCGCTGCACGACTTCATCTGGACACCCGACGGAGCCTTGCTGTTCCGCGAATCGATCTTTCATCACAGCCAGGTCGAAACCCCCTATGGCCCGGTTCGTCAGCAGAACAGCGGCTGGTTCCGCTATGAACCGCGGATCCACCGACTGACGTCCCTGGGTACCTATCCCAGCACCAATCCCTGGGGTGTGACTTTTGACCCGTGGGGGAACCATGTGGCCAGTCACCCAATCTTCGCTGAGGCCTTTCATGCTCTCGACCCGCCGTATCCCCAGCAGCATGCGGCACCGGTGGGCCTGCAGGCCTATTCGGGCACCTGTGGGCAGGCCTTTGTCGATGCTTCGGGGTTTCCGCAGGAACTGCAGGGCGGCTTTATCAAGGCCCGCTACAAGCCGACCAACCGGATTGAGATCCACCGCTGGGTGGAGAATGCCTTCGGCTACAACGAGCAGTACGTTAGCGACCTGATCTTTTCGACGAACCTCAGTTTCATTCCCGTCGATCTTCACTTCGGCCCCCGTGGAGCCCTCTACGTGGTTGACTGGTACAACCCGGTGAAGGGGCACGCCCAGTACTCGCTACGGGACAGCCGTCGCGATCGCGGGTCGGGCCGGATCTGGCGGGTGACGGCAAAGGCTGGCCAGATCGGCGCGATGCCGGCGATCGCCGGAGCCGGTGAGTCCGAGTTGGCTGAACTGCTTGGGCACCCCGAGTTTCGGATTCGGTATCTCGCCACGCGGGAGTTAGCCAGCCGCGAGCGGACCGCCGCCACCGCCGCGATCGACCAGTGGCTGGCCGGTCTGGAGGCAGATGATCCCCATCGGCTGCGGCGGCAGGCTGAAGCAATGGCAGCCTTTTCGACAATCGGAGAAGTGCGGCCAGCACTCCTCGCGGAGCTTGCCGCCAGCAACGACAACCATGCCCGGGCGGCAGCGATCCGGCAGTTGCGGTTCTGGCATCAGTCGTTGCCTGACAGCCAGGAACTGCTCATGCGGGCGGCTGCTGATGACTCGGGACTGGTGCGGCTGGAGGCGGCGATTGCCGCCAGCTGGATCGGCACACTTGAGGCCCTTGAGGCGGTCCTTGGCATTTTTCGTCGACCTCTTGGTGGCCATCTGGTCTATGCGGCGGTCGGTGCGCTTGAGTCAGCACCGCTGAAGCGGCACTGGCAGGACGACCCTGCTAGTCCGGTGCCGGGTCTGCTCAAGCGGGTCAGGCGGTCGTTGGAGATCCGTGAGCCGCAGGCCAAAGGGAAAGAGCGTGCCTTTGACCGACGGCCGGAGACGGTGGAGGTGCGGATTTCCTGCGAGCCTGAGCGGATGCTCTTCACCACCCGGCAGTTCAGCGTGCGTCCGGGCCAGCCGGTCAAGCTGGTGTTTACCAACCCTGACGCAACCGATCACAACCTCGTGTTCGTGCAGCCCGGCAAGCTCGCTGAGGTCGGCATGGCGGCCAACGCCATGGCCCGCGATCCCAAGAATGCGACGAGTGATTTTGTGCCTGAGAGCAAGCGGGATCTGATCATTGCGGCGACGCCGATGATCGGCCCGACCCGGAAGTCACTGGTGCATGTCCTGCGGTTCAAGGCCCCGACAGAGCCAGGGGTCTATCCTTATGTCTGTACCTTTCCGGGCCACTGGATCGTGATGAACGGCACGATGGTGGTCGCCCGGGACGCGGCCGAAGCCGAGCGGCTACTGGACGCCTGCCAGCCGACGATCGTGAAGGCGTGGAGCCTCGAGGATTTTCCCGAGGTGAACACCAGTCGGGACGAAACCGTGCTCGCGCGTGGCATGCACGCCTTTGCCAAGGCGCAGTGCAGCCAGTGCCATGTGGCAGCCGGCCACGGCGTGAATCTTGGACCAACGCTGGCTGACAGTGTCAAAAAACTGCGGGGGCGTGAACTGCTGGCCCACCTCCTTGATCCGTCGCTGAAGATTGACGACCGGTACCGAACGGTTCAGTTCGTGTTGGACGACGGCCGAGTGGAGTCGGGGGTGCTTGCCGGTGAGACCTCAGCGGCATGGAAGATTCGTCCCAATCTACTCAGGCCCGATGCGATCAAGCTGATTGCGAAAGAGACGGTTGAGGAGCAGATTCCGTCTCGGGTTTCACCCATGCCCGCGGGG
>JBDQOY010000042.1:0-10429 GCA_040260935.1 Pirellulales bacterium | reverse complement strand
GCCGCTTACGAGCCGCCGGGCTGATGCTGATGATGTGTGGGTTTTGCTTTGTTGTGCCGGCGGTCTTTCGGATCGGCACCCCCGAAGGCACCCGCGATCTGTCGCTGGAACTGTCAGTGATTCTGCTTGTTCTCTACGGTGGCAATGTCCTCGTCAATATTGTTGGCGCGCGTGGTGAAAGGCCGACACCCGTCGCTGCCGCCCCCTCGGTGGACACCCCTGCGCTCTGCCGTGGGCTGGGGGTGCTGGCCGGCGGCGGGGTGCTGCTGGCGGTTGTCAGTGACGCCCTCTCTGAGTCGCTGGGCCCGACTGCCAAGGCGATGGGGCTTTCCGACACCTTCAGTGGCATCGTGTTGCTCGGTGGCGTGGGTGGCGTCGGCGAGGTGCTGACGGCCGTACGCTTCGCCCGGCAGGGCCGTCAGGAGTTGGTGATGGCTGCCACGGTCGGCTCGACCATTCAGATGGTGCTGCTGGTCGCTCCGCTGCTGGTGTTTACCGGCGTGCTGATGGGCGAGCCGATGAACCTGTCCTTTTCGATCTTTGAGGTGGTCGCCATCCTGCTGACAATCATTGTTGCCCGCGAGGTGCTCAATGCCGGCACGGCCAACTGGATGGAGGGGCTGGTGCTCCTGGCGACGTATCTGATCGTGGCCATTGGCTTCTACCACTTGCCTGACGGGATGATTGTCCGCGATCAGGTCGCTGCCGAAGGAGGCCAGCTGCCTCCGGCCCTTGCGCCCGAGGCAACACCGTGACCCACTAGTCCGAGGAGAGCGTCAGGGCGTTTTCAATCAGGCCGATGTGAGAATAGGCCTGCGGATGATTGCCGAGTGTTCGCTGGAGGAGTGGGTCGTACTGCTCGGGCAGCAGACCTTCCGGTCCGGCCAGCTCCAGCATCGACTCAAAGAGTTCCTCAGCGGCGTCGCGGCGTCCGGCCTTGAAGAGGGCATCAACCAGCCAGCTGGCGCAGATGAAGAAGCCCCCTTCGCGTCCCGGGAGGCCGTCGTCCGCAAGGTAGCGAAAGACCGTTGGCCCCATACGAAGCCGTTTGTCGATGGCATCGACCGTGGCCAGGAATCGTGGGTCAGTGCAGTCCACCAGACCACTGAGCCCGATCATGAGCGCGGCGGCATCAAGGTCATCGGCACCGTAGGCAGCCGTGTATGCCTCGGCAGGAGGATGCCAGGCGTTTGCCAGAATATCAGCAGCGATGGTTGCCCGGAGATCTTCCCAAGCCGGCCGCCGTCGGTCGAGGAACCGTTCTGAAATACGGATGCCGCGATCAACCGCCAGCCAGCCCATCACCTTGGAGTGGACATGATGCCGTCGCGGCTTACGAATTTCCCAAATGCCATGGTCGGGTTCATGCCAGCGAGCTTCCACGGCACGCACCATCGCTTCCACCAGTCGCCAGTGTTCACTTGAGACCGGGGCTTCAGCCATCAGGAGTTGCCAGACCAGTTCTGCAATCGGCCCGAAGACATCAAGCTGTACCTGGCCACGGGCAGCATTGCCGACCCGGACCGGCCGTGAGCCGGCGTAGCCGGCCAGTTCCGCTAGTTCCGCCTCAGCCCCCACCTCATGGCCTGTCACCGTATACAGCGGCATCAGCCGCTCGGGGGCGGCGGCGCGGTCAATGACCAAGAGCATCCAGTCGAGGAAGCCCATCGCCTCGGTGAATGATCCAAGTTTGACCAACGCCGTGGCCGACATCGCGGCATCCCGGAGCCAGCAGTAGCGATAATCCCAGTTGCGGATACCACCCAGGTGCTCGGGCAGGCTTGTCGTCGCAGCAGCGACGATCCCACCGGTCGGGCCGTAGCAGAGCCCCTTGAGGACCAACGCGCTCCGCCTGACCAGCGGGGCTTCCCGCTTGGGAAGGACGAGGCGGTCGGCCCATGATTCCCAGTACGATTTTGTCAGGCGGTAGCGTTCCTGCGGTGAGATAGTCTGCTGTTCTCGGAGCGACCCCGTGCCATAACGAAGTTCCATTCGGAGCGGCTCACCCCGCAGGGTTACGGTGCCGACAGCGACCTGGTGGGGGCCCTCGTCATGTAACTCCCACTGCACGCCGGGCGCCCGCAGCACGATTGGGTCAATGGTGTCATCAATCTCAAGGCCGTCTTCACGGAGGATCAGCCGGGTCGGCTGGCGACCAAAATCGAGTCGCGGCGCGAAGGTGATCCGGGCCTCACCGCGACCCTCGATCTGTCTGATCAGATCGGTGCGGCCAGCCCGTTGCGTTGGCTTGCCGGCGGAGCAATCGAGAAAATCAGTGACCGAGAGTTTTGACCAGGTTGTCTTCAGGACAAGTGAATTGCCGTCATACTGCTGTTGTGGTGTTTCGTCAGGCTGAGCCGGCTCAATGGTAAAATGGCCAGCCGCCGGCCCGCCGAGCAATTCAGCAAACAGCGCCGGACCGTCGACCCGAGGCGCACACATCCAACTGAGGCGGGCACCGGGGGCAACCAGCGCCATCACGCGGCCGTCCGAGAGCAGGGCATGGCGTTCAATGGGGACAGCATCGGCCCCGGCCAGATAGGCTTCCCGGGCGCTGGCCAGCCGGGCGAGCCGCCGGGCCACCTCGGTCGGATCGCTCACCCGAAAACTGGCAGTGCTCGAGCCGGAGCCAACCTTAACGGCGACGTCAGGTCCATGAAGCCGGACAAACGCATCTTCGTCGGTGACGTCGTCGCCAAAGTAGACAACAGCGGTGGCGCCGACCCGATGCCGGAGGGCGTCGATGCAGTCCCCCTTCGATGTGTGGACGACTGCCAGTTCCAGCACCTTCTTGCCCGACTTGACCTGCACGTCATTCCAGGTGGCCGCACCGCCAAGGAGTTCCTCAACTGCTTCCGTGGCTCGTGGTTCCTCGACATTGCGGTAATGAAAGGCGATTGAGGCAGGCTTTGGCTCAATGTGAAAGCGTTCGTCGCGGGCGGCAATCCGGTGCATCTCATCGAGCACCTGCTGTCGCATGGCAATCTGTTGTTGGGTCAGCGAGCGGACAAAATCCTGATCAAACTCACTGCCGTGTGATCCGACCAGCATCACCTGGCCGTCCAGCGCGCTCAGTTTGGCAAGGTCAGAGAGGGACCGTCCCGAGATCACGGCACAGTGCGTCCCTGACAGGCTCGCCAGGGCCCGCAGCGCAATAATCGATTCACGAATCGGCTGGGCATCGTCGGGGTTGTCGACAATCGGCGAGAGGGTGCCGTCATAGTCGGTCGCCACCAGCAGAATCGGGACGCGGGCAATGGCCTCAAGGGCCAGGTCAAGATCATCCTCAGGCATGAGCAGCGGCGTAGCGGAATCGGTTCCGGTCAAGGTGGTCTCCAGAACAATGGTGAGAAATCAGGAAGCAGTGCTGTCGGCGGCAAGAGACGCGGAGAGAGGCTCGGCGGCGGGGTTTTCTGCCGTCAGCGCAGCGGTGAATTCTGCGGCCCAGCTGTAGACCGTTCGTTTCCGTACCCGCTGCCGCAGGCTCCGCATTCGTCGGGCCTGCTCCGCTTTCGGCATGGAGATGGCCCGCTCAATCGTCGCCGCCATGCCATCGATGTCATGAGGATTGACCAGGACAGCCCGGTCAAGTTCGACTGCCGACCCGGTGAACTCAGAGAGCACGAGCACGCCGGTATCGTCTTGTCGGCTGGCGACATATTCTTTGGCGACCAGATTCATGCCGTCGCGAAAGGGAGTTACCAGCATCACGTCGGCTGCCAGGTAGTAGGCAACAAGTTCCTCGATCGGCAGGCTCCGGCGGAGGTAATGAACGGGGACGGCCCCAACGGTGCCGAACTCACCATCGATGTGCCCAACCAGTTTTTCAATCCGGTCGCGAACCTCGATGTATTCGTCAACGCTTTCCCGAGAGGGCACGCTCACCTGCACCAGCACAAGATCCTCAACGGTGTGACGACCTCCCTTGAAAACTTCATAAACCGCGCGTAGCCGCTGGTCGATTCCCTTTGTGTAGTCGAGCCGATCGACACCGAGCATGATCGTGCGGTTTTCCCCCAAATCGGCGCGGATGGACTTCGCCCGGGCGACCACCCGGGGGTCGGTGGCCAACTGCTGGATCCGATCAAAATCGATCGAGATGGGGTATTCCTTCGCCATCACCCGCCGGCCCTCAACGGAGATGGTCTGACCGCTACCTCGATAGGCCGTGTAACGGTTGACGAGCCGCACGAAGTTCTGGGCGCCGTGGCGGGTCTGAAAGCCGATGACATCAGCACCGAGCATGCCTTCCAGCAGGTGCTGCCGCCAGGGAAGCTGGGCGAACAGCTCAACCGGTGGGAAGGGGATGTGGAGGAAAAACCCAATCCGGACATCGGGCCGTAACTCGCGAAGCATGCCAGGCACGAGTTGCAGGTGGTAGTCTTGCACCAGCACATGACCGTTGGGAGCCGCTTCACGGGCGGCGACTTCGGCGAAGCGGCGATTGACCGCGACGTAAGGGCCCCACCACGAGCGGTTGTACTGTGGTGTCTGGCAGGCGTCGTGGTAGAGCGGCCAGAGTGTGCTGTTGGAAAAGCCCTCGTAGTAGTCCCGCACGTCATCTGCGGAGAGACTCACCGGGACATTGAAGAGCCCCTCGTGTTCGAACGGATCACAGGCCTGCTCTGAACTTCCCGCCCAGCCGATCCAGACCCCCTTGTGTTCGCGTAGAATCGGCATCAATGCCGACACCAGGCCGCCAGGGCTGGTTTCCCAGGGGCTCTCAGGGGTTGGCCGGTGCACCGGGAGCCGATTCGCAATCACGACCAGATCTCCCCGGTCGTGGCTGGCGGCAGTTGGGGCGTTGGGCAACGTGTTCAAGGGCAGGATTTCCCTGAAACGAGGCAATCAAACCAATTCGTGCCAGCCACGCTGCTGGCGTGGCCGCTGGCAACCGCGGCTACGCTGAGGACCTCAGCACGTTTCCGCCGTAACCGAGCTAAAAGTATACACCAGATCGATACCACGCGGGGGTCATCGATGCCGCGTTCCACAAGCGACGCTGGTCGAGCGGGCGCAGGGGCCGTAGAACAAGTGAACGCAGGGCGATGATTCGTGGCGGATGCGGCTAATCACGATGGCAGCAGTTGATCACAGTGGCAGTAGCAAAGGGACGAACGGACATATGCGGGTGAACGAGTTTGTGGAACCGCTCGGGATGCGGGTGCTGATTCGGAAAGATGAGAGTCGGAATCAGACTCGTGGCGGCATTGTGCTACCCGACCAGGCTGAGATTCCGACGATCACCGGTCGTGTCGTCGAGGTGAGCCTGCAGATTGAGCGCGACGCCGATTTTCCCATCGAGAAATACGACAAAGTGCTGTTCCATCCCCGCAATTCAATTCCGGTCGATTTCGAGCAGGACAACCTGCTCTACGTGGTCCCGATTGAGGACGTTGTGGCGGTGTTTCGGCGGCAGGAGCCGACCGCTCCGCAGCGACGGAAGTCAGATCATCAGGGTGACTGATCGGCCACGCTGGGCTGATGGGTGGCGACAAACTGATGCAGCACCTGCCAGAAGGCAGCCGCGGCTGAGATCGAGTTGTGATCCGTGCCCTCAATCATGGCGACTGTCGGGCCTGGCTCCGGAAATGCCTGGAGCAGGCGAGCGGTGTTGCCGGCAGGCACGATCTCGTCGTCAGTTGCTGCGAGGATGAGTGTGGGGCAGTTCACCCGAGGGGCATCTCGGACTGATTCCCAGCGGTCCTGAAGGAGCCAGGTCATGGGGAGCCATGGAGCGATCCGCGTGGCGATGGCCAGGATGCTGTCAAACGGGGTGATCAGCACGAGGTGCTCGGGAGGCTGGTCTGCGGCCAGGCCAAGAGCCAGGCTGCTGCCAAGACTCCGACCAATCAGCAGGAGTTGTGGATGCCGTTCTCGAATGAACGCGGCGGCGAGAGCAGCGTCTTCGCGCAGGCCTCGTTCCGTTGGCTGCCCGGTGCTGCCGCCGTAGCCCCGGTACTGCATCAGATAGATGGCCCGCCCTGGGAAGGCGGCCGCCAGTTCAGGCAGGGTTAGTGTGACATCCTCAGCGTTCCCGCCGAAGTAGAGCAGTGCCTGCGGACTGTCAGTTGGACGGGCGGCCAGTTCGATCTGTCCGGCAGCAGTCGCCAGCGTGATCCGGGCGATTTCGCGGTTCCGACCAGGCTGAGGGAAGTAGATGAAGGAACGCTGCGTCACGAAGAAGACGAGACAGATGCTTCCATAGAGGGTCAGGCAGAGCCCGAGGATCATCCAGAGCATCGGCAGCCTGCAGACGCGTGACAGGGGGACGGGGACCGCTGCCATGGTTCAGCACCCCAGGGGGCGGAGACGGCTTGGTACAATGCGGCAGCCCTCACGGAGTGAACATGTCATGCCACTTTACGAATATGCCTGCCGAGCGTGTGACCAGCAATGCGAATTGCTGGTTCGGGGTGATGAGAAACCGACCTGTCCGCACTGCGGGAGCAGGAAATTGACCAAACAGCTCAGCGTGGTTGCTGCCCACGTCGCCTCCGGTGGCAGCAACCGTCAGCCACTTCCAGCGGGTTGCGGGCTTCCGCAGTGCGGTCAAGGGGGCTGCGGAGGGCTCGAATGAGCCCGTGCCCGGGGGCCGCTGCCCGTCGCGGGGCGCTACAGAATCCATTGGACGCACGACCCCACAGCAAAGCGGAGAGGACGGGATTCGAACCCGTGGACCAGCTTTTGACCGGTCACGTCTTTAGCAAAGACGCGCATTCGACCACTCTGCCACCTCTCCGGAACGGCACTGAGTGATGGCCACCATTCAGGAAGAATGCCCGGGCCTACTCACTGCCTTGAAATTTCTCTGGACGAGCAATTTCTGAAACGGCATTCTGAGCAAGGTTGCCATTGCTTGCAAGGAGCCCCCGGAGTCGCCGCGTGGAAATGCCCAGAAGAGCCCTCGGTCAACTGGAATGCTGGCTCCGCCTGGGCATGGTGCTGGCCACGCTCTCCGGCGCTGCTGGCAACGCCGCTGAAGCCCTCCATGCCCGCGCTGGCATCCGGGCGCAGGAGGCAGGTGGGCACATTCGTGCCCTGGCAGACGACGCCTTCGAGGGACGGGAAGCGGGACGCCGCGGCGGCCGGGCGGCTGGCCGGTACGTGGCCGATGCGATCGCTCCGCTGGGGCTTGAGCCGGCTGGTGACCAGGGCAGTCTGTTTCAGACCTTTGCCAGTCGGCAGGGAATGTTGCGAAACGTGCTGGCCCTTCTTCCGGGGCGTGACCCAGCTGTTCGCAACGAGGTGGTAATGGTTGGGGCTCATTACGACCATGTCGGGTACGGCAATGCCCGGAATAGCTTCGGACCGTTTGGCTATGTTCACAATGGTGCCGATGACAATGCCTCAGGGGTGGCCGGCCTGATCGAAATCGCGGAGGCGCTGGTGGGGCTGCCGCAGCCACCGCGTCGCTCGGTCCTTCTGGCCTTCTGGGATGGTGAAGAACAGGGACTGCTCGGTTCGAAGCAGTTTCTCAAGGATCGGCCAGTTGCCTTGGAGAATCGGAGGCTCGTCTTTGCCATCAACCTCGACATGATCGGTCGGCTGCGGGACAACACCCTCTCGGTCTACGGCACCCGCTCTGCGGTTGGTCTTGAGGAACTGGTGACTCGCCTCAATGGCCCGCTGGAGCAGACGCCCTTGCAGCTTGTGTTCAATTGGAAGATCGAGCCAGATTCCGACCATTACACGTTTCTTCAGGCCGGCATTCCCACCCTGATGTTCCATACGGGTCTGCACGACGACTATCACCGCCCCAGCGACGACGCCCATCGTGTCAATCTGAGTGGTCTGGAGCCGGTGGCGCGGCTGACCTTTGATACCGTGCTCCAGGTCGCTGATGCCGAGGAAGCATGCCCGGCGTTCCGGCCTGCGTGCCGGGCTGAATCAAATGCGACCAAGTCACAGTTGCAGGCCCGGGCAGTGCTCCCAGTCGACAGCCCTGGTCGCTGGGGCATTGGTATTCGGGCTGACCTGGCCAATCCAACGGCACCACTGGTTGTGGCCATCAGGCCAGGGTCGCCTGCCGACCGTGGCGGACTGCAACAGAATGATCGCATTCTGGAGATCGCAGGAGTGCCGATCTCCGGTCAGCACGACCTGATGCGGAAACTGGCGGCCGTTGAACAGGCGGCCTCAGTGGAGGTGCTGGTAGCAAGACGGGGGCGGCTGTTCATGCTGGTGTGGACAGACAGGCACCAGCCGACATGAATGTGATGAATCGGGCTGGGCGGGAACGTCGAGTCAGTCTTCGTCGTCTTCCCAGTCACCCTCATCGTCATCCTCCCACTCGTCGTCTTCCTCGTCTTCATCTTCGTCTTCGTACTCGTATTCGTCGTCTTCGCTCTCTTCGTCCTCTTCTTCAGCATCTTCTTCAGCATCTTCGTCGTCGACTTCTTCCCACTCTTCTTCCTCTTCGCCTTCTTCTTCGTCGTCCTCTTCCTCAGCGTCTTCGTCGTCGACTTCTTCCCACTCTTCTTCGTCGTCCTCTTCCTCAGCGTCTTCGTCGTCGCCTTCTTCGTCCTCGTCTTCGTCGCCTTCTTCGTCGTCAGCGTCCTCGTCTTCGTACTCTTCGTCGTCCCAGTCTTCATCCTCGTCGTCATCTTCAGCGACGATGGCTGGAGCCGAAGAGAGACCGTTGCCAGCAGGCTCGAAGAGATCGTCGGCCAGCAACAGTTCGGGAAGTTCGTTCCAACAGAACACATCCGCACGCGAAACGTCTTGTTGCTCACCTGGATTCAGAACAATCGTCACTGCTTCGTCTCCTGAAGTCGCCGCACAAGGTCGTGGAAAAGGAACACTGTCAAAAATTGTGGACGAAGACCGGCCGCTAAGCCAAGCCCTCGGTAAAAAATTTCAGTCTTTGTTCACCTGGCACGCAGTTGTCAGCCGGCAGCCATAACCCTCGGTCGTCCAGCATCAGCGTGGATGCTCTCAGCCCGACACTTGGTTGTCGGCGTTTTCTTCCGGCAACTTTCGTGTAGGTTTTCGGTCTGGTTGTGGCCAGTGGCTCCCCGGCGGACGCTGCCGGCTGGACCGGGCCGCAAGCAGTCCTTCGGGTTCGGCAATATGCCAATGGGATCCCCGCCATGCAAGCGGTGGACGCAAAAAAATGCCGTCCGGTTCAGGAATCGGTCGGATCAGCCTGCAGTTCACAGGCTGGCAGATCTTCGATGCGGCCAAGGCCAAAGACCCGCAGGAAGTATCGGCTGGTGATGTAGACATTCGGCCGGCCGAGTTCCTCGCTGCGGCCACCGATCGCAATCAGGTCGCGGTCCAGCAGTTGGCGGAGCATCTCTTCTGAGCCGACCCCCCGGATGGCCTCAATTTCGGGACGGGTTACAGGCTGGCGATAGGCGACGATCGAGAGCGTCTCGAGGGCGGCATTCGAAAGACGGTTTTCTGCGGGATATTCGAGTGTTCGTCGTACCCAGGGGCCGAACTGGGAGCGGGTGAGGAGCTGGAAGCCTCCGGCGAGGTGTTCGACGCGAAAGGCTGCGCCGGCGGTATCAAGCAGGCCATTGAGTTCCCGCAGCAGTGTCCGACCACGGGTGGCATCGGGTAACCGGGCGAGTTTGGCGAGTCGTCGCAGGGGCAGCGGTTCCCGAGCGATGAACAGGGCCGCCTCGAGCCGGGCCAGTTCCTCACTGCGGGCAAGGGGGCCACGAACGACCGGCGTCAGTTTGGGCCCGCTGCGGCAGGACCGGCGGCAGGTTTTGTGGCGGGGCCACCGGCTGGTGGTGACGGCTTGGAAGGGGTGCTGCGGTTGCAGGCGTCTGGAAGGCCGCAGCCTCGGTGGCCAGCCGGCAGCCGGTCGTGGCCGGGCCAGCAGTCGTCGTCTGATCCTGGCGGGCTTCCGTGGAGTGTTCAGCATCCGGGGGGTCGGGGGTGATGCAGCCGCCGTCAGGGGGGGGGGTTACCGAATCCTCTGCGCGGCGGTCGCGGTTCCGGTCGGTCTGGCGGCCAGTCGCTGTTGCCACCGGCTCACTTGGTCGAGAAGGTTCTGAAGCGTCTCGGTTTCACTGAGGGCTTGGGTGTGAAAGAGCCGCTGCAGTTCTCCCTGGGCGTCAACGGCGAGGCGACAACTGCCGTGGAGTCTCCCGCTGCCGTCGGCTGCGGGTTCAATGGTCAGGCGTTGGACCCCAGCGGCAGCGAGTGCCTGGCGGAGGGGCTGTGGGCTGGCACGCTCAGGTCCGACCGGAACACCGCTGGTCGAGGCCAGGGCGTGTTGAGGCCAGGGCGAGGGCTGGGCTGCCTGAGGAGGCATGGCTGCAGGCATCAGGCTGGCGGCTGCAATGCCAGCAGCCGGTGCCAGGGCAGTTGACGCGGCGGTAGCGGGCACCGGGCCGTTTCCTGCTCCAGCAGATGTGAGTGGATCCTGGCCCTGGGGCCGCGGTGTGCTGGCAAGGAAGGGAGCCGCAGGCGG
>JBDQOY010000041.1:0-3798 GCA_040260935.1 Pirellulales bacterium | reverse complement strand
CACCCTCCTCCATCTTGTGCGTCTCGTTCTGCGTGCTTATCAGCAACTTGTCTACCTTGGCCGTCTGGTCGAGCACGGCCACCTTGTCCTGCTCTACGGATGCGAGTTCGGCGTCGGACTGCTCGAGCGACCGCTTCAGCAGCCGCAGCACGGCTGGATCACAGGCGTTGTAGAGATCGGCCACATCTTTGTTTCCACGGTCGACTGCCAGCGTGTACTGAATCAGGTCATTCGTACCGACCGAAACAAAGTCAACCTCTTTGACGAACGCATCCAGCATCATCGCGGCGGCAGGTGTCTCCACCATGATGCCGACGGCCATTTTGGGATTGAAGTCGATGGCATGCTCGGCAAGATCTTCCATCACATCGGCCAGCACCATCCGAGCCTGCCGCAATTCAACGATGGTGGAGACCAACGGAAACATCACCCGTACATCGCCATGCACACTGGCCCGCAGGATTGCCCGCAACTGGGTGCGGAATATCGGCAACTGACGCAACGACAGGCGAATGCTCCGAAGCCCCAGGCAGGGGTTTCGTTCTTCCTCGGGGCTGGTCTCGGTCAGCATCTTGTCTGAGCCAAGGTCGAGCGTCCGGATAATGACCGGTTTGCCGTCCATCGCCTTAATGACCTTGCTGTACGCCTGGTAGTGATCTTCCTCACTCGGCTCGTGCTTGCTGGTCAGGTAGAGAAACTCAGTCCGGTACAGCCCAATACCATCACAGCCGCGGCGGACGCACTGCTCGACATCTTCCGGAAACTCAATGTTGCCGCTGATCTGCACCCGAACACCATCGGTGGTCTCAGCAGGCAGGTCGCGAAGCTGCCCCAGTGAGGCGGCGACCGTTTCGGCCGCCTCGGCCTCAAGCCTGTAGCGGGCAATGGTCTCTTCGTCTGGCTGGAGGATCACCACGCCCTGATTGCCATCGAGAATCACCGGCTCACCACCGGAGACATCGGCCAAAAATGGACCGATGCCGACCACGGCAGGAATCTCCAGCCCCTCGGCAACGATCGCCGTGTGGCTGCCCGGGCCGCCCAACTCCGTGGCAAAGCCCTTCACGAACCGACGATCGAGGCTGGCCGTTTCACTGGGGGTGAGATTGTGGGCCAGCACCACCACCGGCTCGGAGATTGCCGCCAAGGTTTCACGCCGCTGCCCCAGCAGGTTTCGCAGCAGGCTCTTCTCGATGTCATAGATATCGTGGGCCCGCTGCGAGATGTGGTTGTCAAGGTTTTGAAACACCTTGGCGTAGCGACGCAACGTGCGACTGACGGCGTACTCCGGCCACCAGTTGCGATCCTTGACGGCACTGGTCAACTCCTGCTGCAGACGCTGGTCGTGCAGCATCGCCAGGTGGGCGTCAAAGATGGCGGCATATTGCTCGCCCAATTCTTCCCGGACCGCATCACGGTTTTTCGTGATTTCCGCCCCTGTTTCGGCAATTGCCGTGGAGAGCCGCTGCAGTTCCGTGTCGACGGCACTCCGGGCGACGAACCGCCGCGGAATGCGGAAGCCTTCGCTATCGAGCACGAGGGCTTCACCGATCGTGACGCCCGACGAGACTGCAATACCTTGAAGTTTGAGCATGGGCGCTGGCAACGCAGGCAGCAGCCGTCACGCGGGGAGACCTGCCGAGGCAGCACGAGGCTGCCACAGACGATCAACATCCTGCGTTCCGGGCGCCTAGCGGTGCGCGTCTCCTTGTTGGTTGGTTTTCGGATTGTTTCAGGCACGTCCCGCCGCTTGGCAAGCAGTGCCTGTCGGGCCTGGCCTTCCAACAATGCCGGAAGGAGTCAGGCCCTCGGGTGTTCCTCTGTCGGCAGCAGCCTCAGCGGCCACCACCTCTCTCCCCGGCCGGTTCGCCAGGAACCTCTCTGGCAGGGGTCGTTCGCTTCACAACGGTTTCGTTTTCTGTGTGCGTGGTGGAGTCAGCGGCCAGCATGAAGTTCTGCTCGAACAGGCTCCCGAGCGCGTCGAGTGCCTCCGAGGCGTCGGGGCCAGTCGCCTCCAGTACCAGCCGGGTTCCAGCCTCGGCGGCTAGGGTAAGAAGGTCAAGAATGCTCTTGCCATCGACCCGCTGGGCCTTCCCCACGACCTCAATCCGCGACTGCCACCGCCGCGCCTCTCGCGCAACGAGATCGGCCGGCCGGGCGTGCAGCCCCTGCTCGTTGGCAACAATCACTTCGCGACTAACGGTCTGACTCATCACATCTTCTGGTTGTTTTGTCGTCATGCGTTCACCGGCTAGGCTCCGGCTCCCAACGAGCCGCATACCAGCCGCACAAACCGCCCCCCGATCCGCCGCCGCTCGCCCGGACCACTGCGACGGTCACTCAGGAGGCCGCTTCAGGAAGCGATGCTTTGGGCATCAGCTTCCTCCAGCAACCGCCATACATCCTGAGGCCCGCCTGCCTCTTTCAACGTCTTGCAAAATGCATCGTCCCGCAACTGCCGAGAGATATTTTCCAGCGCCCGCAGGTGATCTCCCGGCCGATCCGGCGGAGAAACCAGCAGGAAGAGCAATTGCACCGGCTCGCCATCGAGGCTTTCAAAGTCAATCCCCGCCTGGCTGATCGCCACCGTACCGACAAGCCGACTGACGCTGGGGTGCTTGGTATGCGGCACCGCAACACCCCGGCCAATCCCGGTACTGCCGAGATCTTCCCGCTTCATGATCGCCTTGACGATGCTTTCCAGTTCGCCGGCCGTGATCTTTCCAGCATCAACCAGCGACTGCGACATCTCACGGATGACGCCTTCCTTGGTGGTCGCCGCCACGTTTGGCCGAATCGCCTCGACCGCAACAAAATCTGAGAATTTCATAGTTGTGTTATTCGTGCTCCGGATGCATCAGCTTCGCCGGACGGTCTCGGCATGCTTGTGTCCTCGCAACTTCTCCTTGTGCTTCCGCAACTGCTGCTCCAGTTTTTGCACGGCCCCGTCCACACTCCGCCACAGCGTGGCAGACGTCTCGTGGCTAACGAGATCGTGAAAATGCTCGGCCGAGGCAATGATCTCGACCCCGGGCAACGAGGTATTTGCAAAATCGACCGTCACGTTCAGCGACGTGATCCGATCAAAATACCGCCGCAGTCGCGACACCTTTGACACGATTTTTGACTGCGACACCGGGCTGAGGTGCCCGTGTCGGGCTGAAACATTCACCTGCACGTGATCGATCCTTTCTGATCATGATTTGCAGCAGCCCACCAAACATTCTGTGGCGGGCGTGCCACGTCGGTGGACGCCGGGTGATGAGGCATGCTCACCATCATCCGACACCACCACCGGCCTTGGCTGGCCCGTGCGTGAACACGCCTTGGCAGGCGTCGGCCCGGCTCCCACCCACTTGGATGAGCCCACTCTGGGTGACACACCGGACGCGATCCACGCATCCTGGAGAGCATAGACGAGCCCGGTGCCGGGAACAAACGGCCGCCGTTTTCCTGCACTCCAGCACCGATTCCACCATCTAGTCACTCCCAGCGGTCGGGGCCGCCGCAGCCACCCGTGGGGTGAGTTGCCCCTTCTCAAGTTGCTTCCGCCACCAATCCGCCCCTTCCTGCCGTTCTTTCGCGGGCCGGTCGACCCGATAGCGAAGCCGTTCCGTGTCGGACACCTGGTACATCTCACCGAGCCACTGCAGGGCGTAACGGCGGAGAATCGGCTGGTCGTCCTCCAGCAGGTCGATCAACTGGGCGGTCAGTTCGGTCGGCGACTCCGCTGCCACCTTTCGGCTGGCCAGCCGAAAGGTGGCAGCGGAGTCGCCGACCGAACTGACCGCCCAGTTG
>JBDQOY010000040.1:0-10149 GCA_040260935.1 Pirellulales bacterium | reverse complement strand
TCCGAATCCAGCACGCCACGGTAAAGCAGTCAAGTGTGCGGAATTTAACTGCGTGGGCATCCAGTTCAATCCAGCCCGCTCCGGCAGTTGCAAAACCACTGCCAGTGCGACCCGGCACGAGGGCCGCGGAGCCCCCTGGCCGCACCGTCCCATGGTGCCCGCAGCCCGATACGTCAACCACCTTTCCATCCGACTCGACCTCATCAAGCAGAAGGTGGGCAATCAAGCCCGGTGGCTTGGCCGCAGCAGCGTTCGCCGGCTGGGTTGTTCGCAATTCCACGAGTGTCCCGGCGGCATCGACTCGTGCGACCTGCCCTTCGGTCACCGGTTGGACCACGCGGGCAACCCCGGGACTTCCCAGTCTCAAATCAACCAACCCCTCAGTGACAGTCACGTTGGCCATTCCCGATGTCCGATCAAGTGTCACCTCAAACTGTGTCCCGAGATCGACCACTTCGACCGCCTCGGTTGCCACCATAAAATCCCGGGCGGACTCCGGCGCCGTCACACTCACCCGCCCGTACTCCAGAAAGCACCGCATGGGGCTATCGATCCCCAGCAGGGCAGGGGCCTGCAGGTGCGCCGAGGCACCCGACTGAAAAAGGATGCGAGCAGTGCCCTGCGTCAAGTCGAGCCACTCTTTCCCCAACTCCACCCCGACATTGCCCGGCAAGCGGCGAGGAATTGCAAAACGGGCATCCGGACTCACCGCTACCAACGTAGCAATTGGCCGCTCTGCCACATCCCTGGACAGGGGAGCAGATGACCACTGTTTTCTAATGTTTCCAAGCCATACAACGCCGAGGGCGACCAGCACCATCACGGTCAGCGCAGGGGCCCAAAGGCTCAGCGCACGAGACCGCGGCATCTTGCTGGCCGGCACATTAACGGGCGGAGCATCAGCAGAGACCGTGACCAGGCTGGGCATGTCTGATTCACCAGCACGCTCATGGAGGAACGCATCAACCGCAAGCGTTCGCCGGAACGCGAACCGGAGGGCGGCTGACTCCAGCAACCGCTGTTCAAAAGCCGCGAAGTCCTCCGGTGGAAGCGTGCCGTTGAGATAGGCGTTGATCCACTGCAACTCTTCGGTAGCAGGGGATTCGCGAGGAGTTCGGCTCTTCATACAGTACCCTCCGCAACAAGGGTTCGCTGGATGCAAACAAGCAATTGCTGCCGAATGCGATTAAGACGCATGTAAAGCGTTCCCGGCTTCACACCTAACCGCAACGCCTCGTCCTTTACCGGCTGCCCAGTTGCATAGGCGATGGCAACCAGACGTCGCTGAGCCTCTGGAAGCTTGGCAAGGCAGCCCTCGAGGGCATCATGTTCCTGCTGTCTGAGCCCGCCTTCGGGCTCTGCCTCATCGGCAAGCAGGGCGATGAGTTCCTCAGAGAATACCAGGCGATCCCGAGCCAGTTTGCGACGGTGGCTCAGCACCTTGAACCGAGCAATCACCCGCAGCCAACTCAGAAACGAAGTCCCAGGCTGAAACTCAGCGAACTTGCGCCAGGCTACCAACGCCACCTCCTGCACGACCTCATCGGCATCAGTCCAGGTCGGCAGGAGGGAGCGGACAAACACACGCAGGCCCCTCTCGTCCCTCGCAAAGAGACGAACGAACTCCTCGTACCGTTCATTTGAAACAGGGGTATCCATACAGCGACTCCCCTTTCTATTCCCGCACAGCCACAAACCTCACAAACTTTGTCGCCGCGATTTCTGGGGTTACTCAACAAAAAACAAGCGTGAACACTCAATCTCTCCCGCAGCAACCACCCTCCGGGCGAGCTGCACCCGCACGCAGGACACTCCCGCTGCCTGCATCGGTTAAACCGAGCTTGGATCGGATGCTCCCAGGCTGTTTACCGCGACAATGCCCAATGCCCCTGACAGGACAACATTGGCTCAGGAAGCTGCCCCCAGCAGCGAAATGGTGCGACCGGTCCGAAACGACTCATCCGCGGCAAGCACAATCCGCAGACTATTGATTGCGTCGTCCATGTGTGCGGACAGATCACGATCATTGTCAATGGCGTCCAGAAAGAGCTGTTGTTCCCGCAGGCAGAGCGCGTCGTGGTCGGGCTCGTCTGGGCAGTCGATGAAGTCATCAGCGTGGGCGAACATGCCGTCACCGGCCAATTCACTATGGTGAAGTCGCAGCCGCGCAGCCTTGGTGTGCCCCTCCACGTTATCAGTGGCAACGCTGTCATCCTGGACGCCAACGATGCTGACGCACCCCCGCGGACCGACCACATCCTTCACGAAGAAGGCCGTGTTGCTCATCATCGGACCCCAGCCCGCCTCGTACCAGCCGACGGACCCGTCGTCGAAGGTCACCTGGAGATTGCCGTAGTTGTACATGCCGGGCTCCAGCTCATCGCTCAGCCGCGCTCCGATGGCGGTCACCCGCACTGGTCGCGACTGCGTCATCTGACACATCACATCAACGTAATGCACCCCGCAGTCGACAATCGGTGACATCGATCGCATCAATTGCTTGTGCGTCTCCCACTGTTCACCAGAGGCCTGTTGGTTGAGGTTCATCCGCATGACAAGCGGCTTCCCCAGCGTCCGAGCCGTTCCGATGAACTCTGACCAGGTTGGGTGAACCCGGAGGATGTAGCCAATAACCAACTTCTTGTCCGCCTGTCGGGCGGCTGCGACGACCTCTTCAGCCTCAGCAACCGTGACGGCAATCGGTTTCTCAAGAAAGACGTGACACCCAGCCGCAAAGGCCTGCTTCGCATAATCGGCATGGGTATCGGGATAGGTGTTGATCGAGACGGCGTCCGGCTTGGTTGCACGGAGTGCCTCGCCGTACTCGGAAAACTGCGGATAGTCGGCACCAACGGCATCCAGCAGGGCCCGCCGTGACTTCTCACCACGGGAAACCACCCCAACGATCTCAAAGCCGGCCAACGCGTGATAGGCCTTGGCGTGTGAGGTCCCCATATGACCGCAGCCGACCACGAGTATTCTGATTGGTGTGTTCATGCCAGGTAAGGTAGTCACCATCGCCACTTTCTGCCAGACGCCGGCCAACACCGCTATCACCTGGCCGGCTCCTGCCTTCCTTCTAGGGAAGAGGCCCAGAGGGGCCTCGGCGTCACCGTTGTCGGCCCCGCCGAGACGCGGTCACTCCCGCCGAGCGAAAACCGCAGAGATCCTGGCTTTGGAACCGTGACTGCTCACGGTCCGCTCCAGCGCGACTCGCTCTGAGGTATGTCCGACGCTTGCATATCCTCGATGCGGCCCACTACGCTGCCGCCAGTCAACGGAAACGCGCCCCCCGTTCTTGGAGTTTGGCTCATGCGTTGCAGACCACGCCTTCAGAAAACAGTTTTCCTGCCAATATTGCTCGCCATGGTTGCCACCACGACGCCGAACGTCGCCAGCGCCACCGATGACTCTCGTGACGACCGCCCTTCCCAAGGCGTTACTGCCGCACGCCCAAACATTGTTTTCATCCTTGCCGACGACCTTGGGTATGGCGAACTCGGCTGCTACGGCCAAGAGAAGATCAAAACACCGAACATTGATCGCCTTGCCGCAGGCGGCATGCGATTCCTTCAGCACTACACGGGCGCGCCTGTTTGTGCACCTGCCCGGTGCGTCTTCCTGACCGGCCAGAACTTGGCTCATGCTGAAATTCGTGGAAACCGTGACTCTGGCAATGGGCGGATCTTCCCCGGCCAGTGGCCGCTCACGAGTGAGGTGAAGACACTCGCTGAAGTCTTGCAGGCTGCCGGCTATGCAACCGGCGGTTTCGGCAAATGGGGTCTAGGCCCATCAAACACGTCGGGGTCACCGATCAAACAAGGCTTCGACCGCTTCTTTGGCTACAACTGCCAGCGGAATGCCCACAGTTACTATCCACCTTTTTTGGACAGCGACGAACGGGAGATAGCCCTGAATAAATACCCCATTCCCGGCCATGACAAAAAGCCAACCGGCGTCGTCACCGCAAGCGATTATCGGTCCGCGGTCTACGCGCCGGACAAGATTCTGGAGCAGGCGCTGGCATTCCTCGAGGAAAACAAGGCGAGGCCTTTTTTCTTGTACCTGCCCTTTGTGGAACCGCACGTCGCCATGCAGCCACCACAGGAATGGCTCGACCGGTATCCTGAGGCGTGGGACGCAGAGCACGGTCCGTATCGCGGCCAGAACGGGTATCTCCCGCATCCACGGCCGCGGGCCGCATACGCATCAATGATTTCTGATCTCGATGAACATGTCGGGGTCATCCTCGAGCGGCTTATGGTTCTTGGCCTAGCAGACACACTTGTTGTGTTCACCTCCGACAACGGCCCGACCCACGGCGGCAGTGATCCCCGCTTCCACGTCGGTGGCGCCGGCTGCACGTTCTTCAACTCCACCGGCGGCCTGCGGGGTTATAAGGGAAGTTGTTACGAAGGGGGCATCCGTGTTCCCTGCATCGTGAACTGGCCAAAAAAGGTGCCACCGGGAACCACGACCAGTGCAGCCTCCTCCTTCGCAGATTGGTTTCCGACGCTTGCCCAGATCGCACACGCCTCGCTAGAGACACCGCAACCGCTCGATGGCATCGATCTGGGGAGCGTCTTGACTGGCGGTGAACCAGGCACCAGGGCCATCCCCATGACCTGGGACTTCCACGACTACGGAGGGATCGTGGCCATTCGGCAGGAAAACTGGAAGGCCATCCGGCGGAATGTGAACCGACCGAAACCGGGCCCGTGGGAGCTCTATGACATCGCGGCCGATCCAGGTGAAACAAACGATCTTTCGGCCACGCACCCTGTCAAAGTCGAGGCACTGGAAACGCTTTTCCGGAAGACCAGAACACCGGAGCCTGACTTTCCCTCAAAACTCTACGACCACGAACCCGACGTGCTAGGGGCGAACTAACTCGATCACGAGCGTATTCGGCCCCTCTGCAATGGTTACCTCAGGCTCTTTGGGAACCAGTCCCATGGAGGCACTTTCGGTGGGCCGCCAGCGTTTGTCGGCATCAGGAGGGGGCTCCTCGACGGTCGCAGGCTCGAGATAAAAGACCTGTCCCGTCCCAATGACGGCACCGTCGTCCGTCGAGTAACTTCCAAACGTGAAACTGCCGTCACCCTTTGATGTCAGCGGTCGCAACCTTGCCGGCCGTCAAGCCACCATTTCCCGCTGGGGCAAACTGCAAATGCCCTGCGGTGACGGGCTGCCCGTCAAAGACCACCGTGCCACTCACCGGCGCAAGGGGAAATTCACTTCTCGGGCCACACCCAATCGCAACGCTCAGGCTGGCGACGATGAACGCAGGAAAGCGCACCCCGCCGACGTCAACCGAGCGAAACAATGAGCCGACCCGCGTGTTTTCCGCAGATCTTTCGTTTGTCACTGTCGCCATACTCAAAGTCGTCATGCGCTCATCCTCACCAGAGTCTCTCCGTTGAATGGGCCTTCGCTGCGCGGCCGCTTAGAGAGCAGTCACAGGCTGCCCATCGTTGCGATTTCCCAACCTCTCATAGATCGTGGTGTTGATTGTCTCCGGAAGAAACATCACCGACCCGTCTGAAAAGCCGAACATCGCACCGCCTTGGTGGAAGCTTCCAAAAGAAAGGGCAGACTTCCACCCCGACGCCGAATTGATCGCGAACGTGGGACCGGTCAGCCGCACATGAGAGCCCAGCCCCCAGTCGCCACTTGACCAGGAACCATTGTTGTTCAACCCCGCCCAAAGAGGAAAATTCCGCCCGTCGGTCTTCCCCGGATAGACGCCGGATGAACTCCCCACTTCGCCGAACAGAATCATTTTTGATGTTCCATCGGGGATGTCCGAGAAGACTTCGTTACCCATGTGGTGTTGTTGTCCCATGCCGAACGATTAACGCCAGTTGGGTGGCGTCCATGCATCCGATTAGCCTAAAGCCATTTCGTGCTGCCATAAATTGACGTCGGTGCCCGCGCAGCCCACGTACTCGATGCACCAAACCCGTCGTTGTCAAAACTATCAAGCAAAGTCGACGGGCAAAGAAACGCTTCGATGGATGTCTTTGAGCCGTGACCACCGCCACTGGAAAGATTGCTCGTCTGAAAGCAGCTGTCATACGGGACGGCGTCAACATTCCCGCGAGCCCCCCCGCTCGGTAGCAGCGGTTTCGCCCCTGTGACTTGGACCGCCGCAATCCGGCTGACAATCTCATCCTGAAGAGGGGCGTTCCAAATACGGCAGCACATAGCTACCCCAGCCCATGTTGTTGCTGTCGTTGTGCGTGCCGGGCGGCAGGTTTTTGAATGTGTTTTCAAACGTAATCGCAGCGAGACAAATCTGCATGAGCTAGTTGGTGCATGCAGCCCGGCGGGCTGATTCTCGTGCCTGCTGGACCCCAAAAAGGGGGTAACCCAACCAACACACCCATGATGGTAATCACAACAAGAAGCTCAACGAACGCAAATGCTTTCTTCATGGCAATACCCTTCGAACAGATCCAAAATCCACACTACCGAGTCCCTTGGCCTGCCCACAGCCTCTCGCCGTTTATTCCCGCAGATACCGAATGTCGTCGAGGTAAAAGGTGAGGGGGCGCCCCCGGCCTGCACACGACCAACCGAAGCCCGACTTGATTCTCCGAAGATCACACGCGTCAACCGCGATCCGCAGTCGTTGCCACTCCGTGGACAGCGAAACCTCACTGAGTTCAGCCTTGGCTGAGTCCCGATATGGCTGCGCAACATCAAGCACACCGAACATAAAATTGACCACTTCACCACCGTGTTCCCCCCGCGCCCAGAACTCGAGTGCGGTTGCCCCAGTGAGGTTAAAGCCTCCAGGCTTTTCACCCTCCCAGTCATTCGCTGGAGATTGCCAGATCACGCCTCCCCACTGATCGCTTGCCCGGTATTCGATCTTGAGGCACGTTGCTCCCGTGTGTGGATTTTCCGGCCAGGACGGAGTCATTTTAATAGCGTCAATGTTTCCCATGTAACCAGAGGGCGCATAGGCCGGCTGAGCGCCATCGCCATATACGATCAGGGGAAAAGTCGCTTGGGGAGCAGGCAGTGGCTTTCCAGGCGCGTCGACATAAAGCGGAAGATTCCCGACTGCAGCCCCCTGATTTTGGTCGCGAACATAAACGAAGAGTCGATAGCCACCACCGCCATCAGGCATAGTCACTGTCGCCACGGGGCCATCGGCAGCAATCTCCGCGGGTACCGCAGCTTCGGGCGGTTGCCAATCGCCTCCCGCGCCGACCGTTCCGGTGTCCTGGTGCAGAACCCAGTCAAACGCCAGGGCGTCCCCCTCCGGATCGGCTGCTTCGACCGTTGCCGTGACCTTTTCTCCGGGCTTGAGGTTGTCCGTGCGATCAGCCACGAGCGACCTCATCCGTGGCGAGAAGTTTGGCGGGGGAGTGGCGGTCCACATCTCTGTCATCACATCAACGGCGGCTAGCTTTGAGCCATCTGGCAGCAGCATGCCGAACCAGGTCGCGGTCGCCTCTTGCTTGTGCCCCCAGAGAAACGCATAGGACCCAAGGCACAGCCCGGCCTGCTCCACGACCGCTTTCGTATACCCTCGTCGATAAAGGTCGGCCTTCTCTGAGCTACTCGGTTCACAGGGAGCTCCCCAGCGGGTTTTCGCCACTTCCCACGGCCCGTACGGACCGTGCTCGGTCACAACGTACGGTTTTTCACAGCCCGACCGCCGGTACCGCTGGCCGAGGCTTTCGATGCCGCCGTAGGAATTAACCCCAACAATGTCGATATCAGGGCAGTATCGCTGGATGTTCCGCAGCTTTACTTCGTCCTCCCCAAGTTCAGCAACAACGGTCATGGTGGGATGATGCGGATCGACTGCCTTGATCCCGCGAGCGATATGGTTGACCGCATACCACACGGCAGGATTCCTGCCGTCGCCTTCCATCTCATTACCGATCGCCCACAGCAACACCGCCGGGTGATCCTTCAAGGCCTGCACGGTCCGGAGGCATTCCTCATATTGCGTTCTGACCGCCACCTCATTCTGGTAATCAAATCCGTGCCGCTCATGTCCAAGCCACAAGCCGACACAAACGGTGAGCTCATGTCGCTTGGCCTCTTCAAGCAAAGTCTCTAAGCCGTCTGGGCCCCACGTTCGGATTGAATTCGCGCCTGCCTTGCGCAAAGCGGCAAGGGAGGTCTGCCCACCTACCCCACGAATTGGATATGGCTGCTCTTCACGCCACAACGTAAAGGCTCCGTGATTCCCACGGATCTCGAGAGGAATTGTCTGCCCAACCGCCTCTGGAAACAGGCCGAAACTGCACATCGTAGCAACCGCAGCGAAAACCCGCCGATCACCGTTTTTCATCGCTCCCGCTTCTCCACTGATCTGTTCGAGCCGACTCACTGGCGATGAAGCATGCTTGTGCCTCGGCGACACTATAATCGCAGAGATGTCGAACCGTCGAATGACGGTTCGATTCGCATCCCAACGGTTTTATGAACGTCACACGCACCCACGGCACCTATGCAGACCATCCGTTTTCGTCACGCGCACTTCACTGCCCGGCTGCCGGTCGCCTATCGCTACACGGCGTCGCATTTCTGGCTGCTGCCAGCACCCAATACGGGCGAGGGAAGCGTGACCACCGCCTCAGCATTGGCAGAGCAGGGCGGGCTCTGGCGGGTGGGCTTCACCAAGTTCGCAACCCGCATGCTCGGCGAACTCGTCGAAATGGTGCTTGACGTGGAACCAGGCGACGCCATCAACCCCGGCAGCCAGCTTGGGACGGTCGAGGGCTTTAAGGCAGTCAGCGATCTGTTCTCGGTCATTGACGGAAGCTTCGTCGATCGCAACCCGCTGCTTACCAGCGAGGCCTGCCTGACCCACTCCGACCCCTATGAGCGGGGTTGGCTCTACGCGGCCCACGGCGAGCCTGAGCCGGGACACCTCGATGTTCACGGCTACATCGACCACCTTCAGGAAACCATCGATCGCCTGCAGGCGAGCCGGTATAGTGATAGGAATTCGGGTGAAACGGGAAAACTAGCTGACGGCTGACTCCCACGTAACAACTGGCCGCAGCACCACATCAGACCGGCATGACGCCCGATTCAAAATCATCGACCGACACCACGACTCCCCGCCGCACCCGGCTGATTATGACGGGTGGTTTTCTCGGGGCCGGCAAGACGACGCTGCTGCTGCGGCTGGGCAAATGGCTGAGCGAGCGGGGGCAGCGGGTTGGCCTTGTCACCAACGATCAGGCCGGTGGCCTGGTCGACAGCTCACTCGGCAGGGCCCATGACCTTGCCGTCGAAGAGATCGCCGGCGGCTGCTTCTGCTGCCGCTTCAACTCGCTGCT
The DNA here is from genome assembly GCA_040260935.1 of Pirellulales bacterium. Lineage (GTDB taxonomy): Bacteria > Planctomycetota > Planctomycetia > Pirellulales > UBA1268 > UBA1268. The sequence continues at coordinate 835 of JBDQOY010000040.1, read as the reverse complement.
CGAGGCAGCAGAGGCACTCCGCCAGCAGCAGGCTGCCGATGTGCTGCTCGCCGAGCCAGTCGGCAGCTGCACCGATCTGGTCGCCACCGTCAGCCTGCCACTGGAACAGCTTCACGGCGAGCGGTTTGAACTAGCGCCCTTCAGCGTGGTGCTGGACCCACTGCGAGCGACCCGCATCCTCGGCATCGGAACCGGAGCCCGCTTTTCAGAGCATGTCGAATACATCTACCGCAAGCAACTTGAAGAGGCTGAATGCATCGTCATCAACAAGATTGACCTCATCGATGACGGACTACGCTCGCAACTGCGGCAGGCCCTCAACCGTGAGTTCCCGCAAGCCCGGGTCTTTGAACTTTCTGCCCGCGATGGCAACGGCCTTGAGCCCTGGTTCGAAGCGATGGCCGCTGGCCAGTCAGCCGCCGCCGCCATCGCCGACCTTGACTACGATCGCTACGCCGACGGCGAGGCACAGCTCGGCTGGCTCAATGCCGACATTCGGGTGAGTGCCATCGGGGCAGAGCAGGGGGGGGAGTTCAGGGGCAACGACCTGCTGCTGGATCTGCTCACCATTATTCGGGATGAACTCGCTGCTGCCAGCCTTGAGATTGCGCACCTTAAGGCGACGCTCTCAGTTGAGGGGGACGACTATGAACTCGCCGCCGCCAACCTCGTGCGGACCGACGATATTCCGATGCTCTCTCACCGGCTGGCAGAGCCGATCGATATCGGCCGCTTGCTTCTCAACCTGCGGGCCGAGGCCGACCCCGACCAGCTCAAGCAGGCAATTCACCGCAGCCTTGCGACGCTGACCGATCGCTGCGAAATTACGGTAAAC
>JBDQOY010000039.1:0-3027 GCA_040260935.1 Pirellulales bacterium | reverse complement strand
TTATCGTCCACACGAAGCCTCTCCCCGGCTCCTCGATTTCCCATAAGCAGTTCCTCGCATCAATCGCCCTATCGCCATGACAGCCCACTGGCCGACCGTCACGATCGTCGGAGCAGGTCTGATCGGCGGCTCGGCCGGACTGGCCCTGGGGGAGGGTGGGCTGCGGATCTTTCTCGGTGGCATGATCAAATTGGAACGGGGCAAGCCACTCGATTTTATTGGCCTCGGTCTGATCGGCATGCCGGGGCTGATTCAGTATGGCCTGATGCTGCTGCTGGTGGCGGCGGTTACGGCGATCAGTTTTCAGTTCCTTTTGGCCAGCTGGCGGAACCATGGCGTCATGCGTCAGCTGCTCAACTGGGTGCCACTGATTGGGCCAGCAGCGCGGGCGAGTGAGGCGGCGTCATGGAGCCGGGCTGCCTCACTGGCGGCAGGGGCTGGTCTTGATGCCGGGCGACTGGTTGAAATGGCCGGAACGGTTGCCCCCGGCTTGGCGGTTGACGCCCGCTGGATTGAAGACCGGCTGCTTGTTGGTGACACCCTTGCTGAGGCACTCGCTGCCAGCCGACGGTTTCCGGAAGTCCTGATTGAGGGAATTGCCGTGGGGGAAAGTTCTGGCATGGTCTCAGAGGTGCTTAGCAGGCTCAGTGACGAGTTTGCGGATGAGGCCCGACGGGGCTTTGAGGCATCGGCCAAGGCGGCCGGGGGCGGCGTCTGGCTGGCCGTGGCAGGGCTGATCATCCTCGTCATCTTTCGGGTCTTTTCGGTCTATGTCGGCATGCTTCAGGATGCGGCGGGTGGAATCTGATCTTGAGGCGGAGGAAACGGGGTCGGTTTTCCGATGAAACACAGCAATGCGTTGTTTTGAGGCAGGATTCATCGGTCTGTTCATGGTGGGAGTGGCGATGCCCGTTGCCGCTGCCTCGCCGTCAGCGCATGCGCAGCGGATGGAGTCTTTGGGCTATCAGCGGTACGAGGGGGCCTGGCGAACCTCGCAAGAAATCAGCCTGATGAAGCAGGCCGATACGCTCACAGCTGGTCAGGTTGCTGCCCGGCAGCAACTCGAGCGGCTGCGGCGAGACCTCGACAAGCCGGCAACCGCCGAGCAGGCCGCCGAGCAGATTCGCGGGATGCACGACCCGCTGGCTGTTCCGGCGCTGTCCCAGGCAATCCAGGCTGAACCACTGACACGGGCGAGGTTGCTTTATGTGGAGGCACTTGCCCACATTGGCACAGCCGATGCTGTTGGAACCCTGCTGTCGCTGGCGCTTGATCATCCGGATCGCGAGGTCCGCTGGCAGGCGACCGAGCAGCTTGAGCAGGCCCCGTCGGCGCAGGTGGTGCCGCCACTGGTGGCCGCCCTCGCTGGGCCTCACAATGATCGCATCAACCGAGCCGCTGCCGTGTTGGGTCGGGTTGGTGATCGGTCTGCGATTGAACCGCTGATCAGGGCCCTGGTGACCACTCATGTGGTGGTGACTGATCCGGGGACGGGTGGCCAGACGTCGGCAACCTTTACTCCGGGAGGCGGCGGCCTGACCCTCGGAGGCGGTCCGAAAACCAGTACGGTGTCGGCCCAAAACCGCCAGGTGCTCGAGGCGTTGACTGCCCTGACGGAAGTGAACTACAGCTGGGATCAGGCCAGCTGGCAAGCCTGGTGGCGGGGTCAGCAACTTTCACCCGAGACTGATCTCCGGCGAAGCCCATGAGGAATCATGAGGAATCATGAGGAATCATGGGGAACCATCGGGAACCATGGGGAGAGCGGCCAGCAGCGTGGCCGCACTTGATCAGGCTTCGCTACCGACGCCCTGCTGACGCCGACGCCGATGGATAAACCAGTCTTCATCGAGAACCCGCAGGGCCACGCGGTTCTCGAGGTTGGGGCGGAAGACCACCAGCAGCAGCACAGGCAGGAACCAGGCCAGGAAGAGGCCACCGTTATGGGCCTTCCAGAACTGACTGCCCAGCAGGACGGCGGTGGTGCAGCTCATCAGGGTGCCGAGATGCTTGGGGGAGGGCCACATTGCCAAGGTCGCCATCATCACCAGGAACGCAGCGAGCACGGGCAGGCGGAAGACGGGATCGTAGGCCGGGAATGACCAGAATCCCTCGAGGCTGACCTCACTTGGGAAAATCCAGCCAAACATCTGTTGCAGCTGGCCGGCAAAGACGTCGAGCGATGGTGAGGTAAACCAGAGTCCGATCACCAGTGCAGCCAGTGTTGCGGTTACGCCGGTGGTAAATCGGCGGACACCCCGCTCCCAGTAGAAGCTGCACCAGAGGGGGAGCAGGAAAACCGGATAGTAGATGACGCCGATCGCCAGGCCGATGAGGCCTCCGGCGATGGCTGGCCGCCGGTAGGCAGCGATGGCCCAGACCACGAGGGCTCCGGGCAAAGCATGGTCAACCCGGCCCGTCATGATGGCGGTATAAGGCAGCAGCAGGTAGAGCACCGCAGCGGCGATACCAAGACCGGTATTTTCAAAATGACGCCAGCCGACGAAGACCATGCCGCTGACAATGAGTAACTGTGACAGGATGGCCATCACTCGCGCCGTCGTCTCGTGAACGATTCGCGGTGGTGGCGCGGCTGCATCGCCACCGGTCTGCGATCCGCTATCGGCAGAGAAGATTCGCTGGGTTGAGATGTGCGGTAGCAGGAAGAGCAGGGGGTAGCCTGGGCCGAGTCGGGCCAATTGAGTGGCGTCCACTTCGGCTTCACCGGTTTCGAGTTTGGCGGCGGTGGTTGAAGCAGCCAGGTCGTCTCGGTCTGGCCGCGAGGTCAGGACGTTGGCCAACAGGAAGACCAACAACGACAAGCCCAGAAAGCTGAGGCCTCCGCTGGTGAGGTTTGGTTCCAGCAGTGGTCGCCGAACCATCATCGAATCACAGAGCATCCGGATGGTGAAGAGCCCGGTGATCACAAACAGCCAGATGAAGCCGAGATGTTGGGCGTCGACATTCGCCTTGAAGCCACCGTATTCAACTGCCAGGAGGCCCGGGGCAAATAGGATCAGCCCGGCC
>JBDQOY010000006.1:0-3531 GCA_040260935.1 Pirellulales bacterium | reverse complement strand
TATGGATGCCGTGACGGCGGCCACGCCGGCCCAACTGGTGCGCGATCTGCTAGCCGGGGTGGTGCTGGCCGCGTTCCTCGTGCCTGCCGGCATGGGCTATGCCACCGCCTCGGGGCTGCCCCCAGTGAATGGTCTCTATGCCAGCCTCGCCGCCTTGGTGGGCTACTTTCTGATCGGCCCCAGCCGCCGGCTGATTCTCGGCCCTGACTCCTCCCTGACGGCCCTCGTCGCGATCGCCATCGCCGTCCCACCCCACGACCCCCAGTTGGTGCTGGCCCGAGCGGCAGTGCTGGCAGTCTTCTCCGGCGGACTCTGCCTCGCCGCAGGGCTCTTGCGACTCGGCTTTCTCACCAATCTGATCTCGATGCCGATTCGGATCGGCTACCTCAACGGGCTGGCCATCACCCTGATCATCAGCCAGCTACCCCGGTTGCTCGGGCTGCCACCAACAGAGCCAGCCCCTGGCAGCAACCCGTTCCTTGCCGACGGAGCCACCCTGGTCGAAGCGGTCCAACAGGCACAGGTCGACCTCACCACACTCGCCCTAGGAGGGTGCTGCCTGGCCTGCATTCTTGCGGGCCGACACTGGCTGCCCCGCGTCCCGGCGGTGCTGCTGGTGATGGTGGCCGCAGCAGGCAGTGTGCTCGTGATGCAGCGGGCTGCCCTTCCCGTTCCCGCAACCATCGGCCCAGTTCCAGTCGGACTGCCCACCATCAGCCTGCCCTGGCTTTCTTGGGCCGAATGCCTGGCGCTCCTTCCCGCCGCCGCTGCCATCGCGTTGGTCTCGGCAGCTGACACGGCTGTCTTGTCCCGATCACTCACCGATACAGCCGATGGACGCAACCATAACAACCAGGAGCTGGCGGCTGTTGGCCTAGCCAATCTGCTGGCGGGTGTCTTTCAGGGCTTTCCGGTCAGCTCCAGTTCCACCCGCACACCGGTGGCCATGATGGCTGGCAGTGCAACTCAGCTGACGGGATTGGCGGCAGCGAGCTGCGTCGCCCTCATGCTGCTTTTTCCGCCTCTCCTCCTGGGCAGCGTGCCGGTCACCGCCTTGGCCGCCATTGTCATCGCTGCCGCCACAACGCTGCTCGACGCACGCGGCATGCTGCGTCTGTTCCGCCAACGCTTTGACGAATGGGCCGTGTCGCTGGTCTGCCTGGCAGGCGTCGTGCTGGCAGGCGTCATTCCCGGCATTGGCCTGGCAGTACTCCTCGCCCTGGTCGAATTCGTCTGGCGAGCCTGGCAACCCTACTCGGCCGTACTCGGCCGACTCGCCGGCCAGAAGGGCTACCACGACATCTCCCGCCACCCGGACGCTGAATGCATTCCCGGGCTGGTCCTGTTCCGCTGGGACTCCCCCCTGTTCTTTGCCAACGCCGAAATCTTTCGTGATCGGCTCCTCGCGGCAACCGCAATCACGCCAGTGCCACTCCATCGGGTCGTCGTTGCTGCCGAGCCAATGACCGACATCGACACAACTGCTATGGCCATGCTCTGTGACCTCCAGCAGCAACTGGCAGCCCGCGGCATCACACTGTGCTTTGCCGAAATGAAGGGACCGGTGAAGGATCGACTCCGCCGCTATGGCGTCTGGATTCAACTCGGTGACACCCACGTCTTTCCCACGATCGGACAGGCGGTACGACATCACCTCAACCAGACCGGAATTGAGTGGTCTGATCCCCTCGTGACCGATGCAACCTCGGGCGGCACCGACTGATTTGTCGTTGCAGGTATACTCATTCAGAATGACAGGCTGCGATAAGTAGCCGAAGCAGCGGCATCTTCGCCCATTTCTTCCACAACGCATAGGAGGCGACTCCCCGAATGGTTCGTTTCGACAACAAGATTCTCTTTGTGGGCTTCGGCTTCGTCGCCCGCTGCACACTGCCAATTTTGCTTGATCACATTCGGGTTGATCCAAAACAGATCACGATCATCGACTTCGAGCCTGATGACGCCGCCCTGAAGCCCTGGATCGAAAAGGGCATCACCTTCGTACGGGACAAGGTTGGGCCCGAGAATCTTGGTGACGTTCTCAGCCGTCATGTCGGTGCCGGTGATCTCCTGATCGACCTCGCCTGGAACATCGACTGCTGTGAGATCGTCCAGTGGTGCCACGACCACGGAGTGCTCTACCTCAACACATCTGTCGAACTCTGGGACCCCTACGAACACGCCAAGGGGGCTCACCCCACCCACCTGACGCTCTACTGGCGTCATATGAATCTGCGACGAATGATCGCCGGCTGGGATTCACCCGGCCCGACGGCGGTCCTTGAGCACGGGGCCAACCCCGGCCTGATCAGCCACTTCACCAAACATGCGTTGCTCGACATTGCTGCCGCTTGCCTGGAAGAAAACCTGTTCTCCGGAGAGCAGGCTGAACGCATCGCCCACCATGCAAAGTCGCATACCTTTAATCACCTGGCTCATGAACTGGGCGTGAAGGTCATCCACTGCAGTGAACGCGATACGCAGATCTCGGATCGCCCCAAAGAGGTCGACGAGTTTGTGAACACCTGGAGTGTCGAAGGGTTTCGTGAAGAGGGCACCACCACCGCCGAAATGGGCTGGGGCACACACGAAAAGGAACTGCCCCCGTTTGCCTATGAGCATGAGGACGGCTCGAAGAGCCAAATCTGCCTGGCCCGCATGGGCATGAACACCTATGTCGCCAGTTGGGTGCCGCACTACACGATTACCGGGATGGTCGTTCGGCACGGTGAGGCCTTCAGCATCACTGAGAAACTCTCGGTGCGGGATGACGCCGGTACGACGATCTATCGCCCCACGGTCCACTATGCCTACTGCCCCTGCGATGCCGCCATCGCCAGCCTCTGGGAACTGCGGGGCTACGACTACCACCTGCAACCCCGCGCCCGGATCATGACCGACGAGATCACCAGCGGTGCCGACATCCTCGGCGCCTTGGTGATGGGCCACCCGCTCAACTCGTGGTGGTGCGGCACTGATCTTTCGATTGAGGAGTCTCGGCGGCTAGTTCCCCACCAGAATGCCACCACCATGCAGGTGGCAATATCGGTGGTGGCGGCCTGCATGTGGATGATTGAGCATCCTGCCGAAGGCGTGAAACTGCCGGATGACCTCCCCCATGACTACGTGCTGGGCATTGCCAAGCCCTACCTCGGCACGTTCATCTCGATCCCCTCAGACTGGACGCCGCTGAAGCACTATTCCAATGCTTTCCACGGTTACAACCGCCCCGCCGTCGACCCCGCTGACCCTTGGCAATTCAAGAACTTCCTGCTGACAGACGGAGACTGACTTCACGGAAAGCACGGGCATCCTGCCCGTCTTTCCTTGGGGCGAGTCACCACGAAGCCAAGGTTCGTGGTGACTCGCTGGTGCACATTGGCGGCAAGTGACTTCACGGAAAACACGGACTTCCTGTCCGTTTTTCCTTGGCGGGCCTCCGCCCGCTTGTACTCATCGGCGGCAAGTGACTTCACGGAAAACACGGACTTCCTGTCCGTTTTTCCTTGGCGGGCCTCCGCCCGCTTGCGC
>JBDQOY010000038.1:0-8538 GCA_040260935.1 Pirellulales bacterium | reverse complement strand
GGGTAAGGTCTTCCTTCCTTTGTCCGACCCGCCTCCATGCCGCTGCACCTTTCCATCCGCACTCACACCCGCGCCGGCTCGGCTCCCTTTAGGAGCGTTTCCCTGGCTGGCCTAGCAGAAGCGATCAACGATCCGTCCCGGCAGGCTGACCCGGGCGACATCCCCATCCTCTGTGACGGTCGCCCGGCGAAGCTTGCCAACCATTTTGATGTCGCGGGCGACCTCGAGGACGGCGTGGTCCAGTGCAGCGGCGACTTTTCCAGGGTGCATTTTCTGGGAGCAGGCCTCAGCCGCGGAGCGATCTGCGTCACCGGCGATGTCGGCCGGCATGCCGGCGAGGGCATGACTGGGGGCCGCCTGCAGATCACCGGCTCGGCGGGCGACTGGCTCGCCTGCGGAATGGCGGGGGGTGAGGTCCATGTCGGCGGTGATGCCGGCGACAACGCCGCTGCCGCTCTACCCGGTTGTCGTGCGGGCATGACCGGGGGCAGGGTGGTGATTCGCGGCTCCGTGGGTGCGGTTGCCGGCAGTCGCATGCGTCGTGGGCTCCTCGCCATCGGCGGTTCCTGCGGCGTTGCGGCAGGCTTTGAGTTGCTGGCCGGCACCGTGGTGGTTGCCGGCCAGGCGGGGCGGCACGCGGGCCTCGGCATGCAACGAGGCTCGATTATTCTGCTAGAGCCAACAGCCACCCCCGAAACGGCACCAGCCAGCCTGCCGCCGGCCTTTCGCAGAGGGAATATCTGGAGGCCAGCCTTCCTCCCGTTGCTGGGCCGCCACCTCGCCCACGCTGGGTTTGACACGGCCGATGAGGCTGTCTGGGCTGGGCTCTGGCAGCAGTGGCATGGCGACAATCTCTGCGGCGGACGCGGGGAGTTACTCGTGCCGGTCAGGCCCTCTGCCTGACCACGGCTGCCCGAGTGGGGTGCCGCCTGACGGGCCCAATGGCCTCCCCCGGCCGGTCAGCACCGGGCGGAGCCCCAAGAATCACCGACAATTTCACGAACCGCTTCCGTCAACGCCGATTTTGGGCTACGCTCTGGGATTCGCGAGGCGTCCTTTGCTCAGCAGAGGGTGGGTCGCTTCCGAACAAGACTTCGAGTCATGGCCCACGAACACCGTGGGCTCGGTCTCTGGTTCGTCACCCGCAAACTCAGTGAATTCATGCCTACGATCAGCCAACTTGTCCGCAGTCGCCGCCGCCCCAAGCGGAAGTTCTCCAAGTCTCCCGTGCTTGACCGCTGCCCGCAGAAGCGAGGCGTTTGCCTGCAGGTTCGTACCATGACGCCGAAGAAGCCAAATTCTGCACTGCGGAAGATTGCTCGTGTTCGGCTGTCAAACCAGAAGGAAGTCACCGTTTACATTCCCGGTGAGGGACACAACCTACAGGAGCATTCCATTGTGCTCATTCGCGGTGGTCGTGTTCGTGACCTGCCGGGTGTGCGGTATCACGTCATCCGCGGTGCGCTCGACACCCTCGGCGTCCAGGACCGCAAGCAGTCTCGCAGCCTCTACGGCGCCAAGCGGGGCTAGAAATCTCTCCACCTTTTATCAGGCAAGGCCGCAACGCCACGCACCAACTCAACGGTTTAGTCAAGGAACCACACGTCCATGGGAAGCATCACTGCCAGTCGCTCGCAACTCCGACCCGATCCGAAGTATCAATCACTCCTTGCCAGCAAGTTCATCAATTGCTTGATGAATGACGGCAAGAAGAGTGTTGCCCAGCAGATCTTCTACAAGGCGATGGACGTTGTCGGAGAAAAGGTCAACGACGCAGAACCGATCGAGGTCTTCACCCGGGCCGTTGAGAACGTGAAGCCGGCCGTCGAGGTTCGCTCGAAGCGTGTCGGTGGTGCCGCCTACCAGGTTCCAATGCAGGTCAACCGCAACCGCCAGCAGTCACTCGCCATCCGCTGGATTCTGATGGCGGTTCGTGACAAGAAGGGGCGGCCGACCTATCAAAAACTGGCAGAAGAGGTCATCGCTGCCTATAAGCGTGAAGGGGCAGCAATCACCAAGCGGGAAAATGTTCACCGCATGGCTGACGCCAATAAGGCCTTTGCCCACTTTGCTTGGTAACGCGGGCTCGCGATGCCCGGGGTCAGGGTGCGGTGCTCTGGCGGCGGGAGCCGATGCCGCATGGGCCGCCACGACAGCGGGCTGAGTCGTCCAAAGGCTTTCTGGTGACCTGCGTGGTTTGCCAGCGTGCGTTCGCCGGCCTCACCGCTGTCAGCGAACCCGAACGTCGGCTGGCAAGAGCATCAATGGGCGGCCGCTGCCCAGCAGCCCGAGGAGTTGTGCCTGGTGCTGCAAGTGGCCCGTGAGGGGTGCCCCCGGTGGTAGAAGTCGCATCAGGGCGGTCAGCAGGTGCTGCTCAAGGAGCACATTACCAGACTGCTCCGGCCCCACCACGCCAACGCCGAGGAACTCATCAAAGAGTCCCCGTGGCTCGGGAAGCAAGAGCCGCTCGACCTTTTCAGTTTCTGTCAGTCCAGCCAACTCGGCTGCTTCAGCAACCGCATCGTTGAGCGTTCCCAGCCGATCAACCAGGCCAACCTGATGAGCCATCCGGCCGGTGAACACCCGCCCCTCGGCGAGCGTCTCCAGCTGTTCACGATCAAGCTGCCGCCCCTGGGCGACCTTGCTGGTGAAGAGCCGATAGATGTCCTGCATGGTCGCCAAGAAGGCCTCACGCTCATGCTCTTTGAAGGGCTGTTGGGCTGAGAGCCAACCAGCATTGCGGCCCCGACTGACCACATCGGTGTGAACACCAAATCGATCGAGTGCCGCCCCGACGGCAATCTTGCCACCGACGACGCCAATCGACCCGGTCAGCGTCCCTGCCGACGCCACGATGCGGTCTGCCGCCACTGCGATGTAGTAACCACCACTGGCAGCGGTATCGGAAAGGCTGGCAACCACCGGCTTTTCAAGTCGCTCAAGCTCCCGCCAGATCAGATCACTCGCCAAGGCCGAGCCCCCCGGCGAATCGATGCGGAGCACAAGGGCCGCAACAGACTCATCTTCCGCAGCCTGGCGGATCGCCTTGATGATTGTCTCAGCGCCGGCAGCCTCACCGCCAAACATGCCTGCGCGTCCCCTGCCCTCCACGATCTCTCCGAGCACATGAATGACCGCCACTCGGCTGGCCGTCCGTTTGGAGCCAGCGGACGTGGTGCCCGAGAGCACCTCGACCAGTTTCATCAGCCCGGTAAGCCCCGAAAAATCGGTGTCAACATCCTGCTTACCGTAGTCACGATCGACTGGAACGGCGGCTCCGCCGAGTCGACCCGAGAGGCCACTGATGGCCTCGTCCTCATAGGCGACCCCATCGATGAGCCCCGCCTGCCGGGCCGCCTCGGGCGTGAATACCCCGGTGTCGATCAGCGTTTCCACGGCAGCCTCGTCCAGCCCCCGAGCGGCGGCGATCTCCGCCACCATCTGCTCGTATAGATCTCCCACGAAGGCCTCATACTGGTGCCGCAGTTGAGGACTCATCGTTTCGCGGGTCAGCGGCTCTCCGGCCCCCTTGAATTCACCAACCTGAAGAATCTCAGCCTCGACCCCAAGCCGATCGAGAAGGCCTTTGAAGAACGTGACCTCCGTTCGCACGCCCGTGATTGCCAGCGTGGCAGCGGGAGGCATCAGAATGGTGTCGCAGGCGGCAGCCAGGCTGTAGTCGACCGGTTCTCCACTGACCAGATGGGCAACCACGGGCTTGCCCGCCTCCCGGATCAGCCCGATTGCCTCTCGCACCTCAGCAGCCCGGGCCCGGCCAAGTGCTGGCGACTGAATGGCCAGCAGCACCCCGTGCACCGCATCGTCGGTCGCCGCCCGGCCGAGCCGTTCGACCAGCCGATGCAACTGGGGGGCGACATCGCCAAGCAGACCAGCCTGTCCGACCCCGTCGGGCAACTCCCCGCTGATACTGATCCGGGCGATGCGTTTGGGGGCTGACTCCTCAGCAGAAACCACGGCGACCGGGAACAGCAGCAGCAGGCTTCCACTCGCCCACAGCGTCAGCCTCTGGCCGCACCACCTGCGACTCCACCGACCACAATCATCTTCCGCTCGCTCGGTCTCGACTCGCATCAGGTTCGCGCTCCCGTCAGTGTTGAAAATTGCATGACCACACAAGAGTTTACCGGGAAACCCCCACCGTCCCCGCCAACGGCGTTCCACGGGCCGACGGGCTTGACAGTGGACGAGCGTATAGTAGGATATGGGTGTTTAGCGGGTCGGTTTCGTTTCTGCGAATCCGTCGTCGCTCGGATCTGAACTCGCTTGCATGTGACACGAGTCCGCCCGGTCGCCATCGGAGAGTCCTCTCATGCCACGCTCACCCGCCTCTGCATCAGCCAGCCCACGCCGCGGCACCAAGGGCACCACCGCCAAACGAGCCCGGGCCTATGCCCCAGCAAAGCGGCCCGCCCCAGAACTGGCTGCCCTGCTCGGCTCCGGCGATGAAAGTCAGGATGCCGGTGACATGCCAACTGCCCGCCAGATGGAAATCTATGCCTTCATCCGCGAAAAAATCTATTCCCGCGGCTTCGGGCCAACCGTTCGGGAGATCGGGCAGGCCTTTGAGATTCGCTCCCCAAACGGAGTGGTCTGCCACCTCAAGGCCCTTGAGAAGAAGGGGCTGATCACTCGGGGCCGCAACATGTCACGGGCGATTGAATTGGTCACGGAGTCCCCACACAGCCGGGGCATGCCAATGGCTGGCTGGGTGGCCGCCGGTACGCTCCGCGCTGCGGAAGAGCAGAAAGAACGCTTCGACTTTGAAGAACTCTTCGACCGTGACGACCACTTTGTGCTCAAAGTGATGGGTGACTCGATGATTGAGGCCCAGATTGCGGATGGCGACTGGGTGATCATTGAAAAGCGAACCACGGCTCGAACTGGTGACATCGTGGTCGCCCAAACCGAAGATGGCGAAGCGACTCTCAAACAGTGGTTTCCGGAACGTGACCGCATCCGGCTCCAGCCGGCCAATGCCACCATGAAACCGATCTACGTCCGCTCTGCCAAGGTGCTCGGCGTACTGGCAGGGGTCGTCCGCAAGACCTGAGCCACCGGCGGCTACGGCGTTCAGGCAACACCCTTCTCTGCCGGGCTCTCGTTGAGTTGGTTCAGCTTGTTGTAGAGCGTTTTCAGGCTGATGCCGAGTTCTTCAGCGGTCCGTGATTTGTTGCCCTCGTTGCGGGCCAAGCCGGCCACAATCGCCTGCATCTCCAATTCTTTCAGGCTCTGGGGCCGAGCATCACCCGCCGCCTGAGAGCCGGCATCACCAGACGCTGGCAGCCCGCTAGCCGCTCGGCGGATGCGGCCGGGCAGGTACTCTGGCCGCAACGGCAGGTCATCACAGAGGACCAACGCATGCTCGACACAATTGGCCAACTCGCGGATGTTACCGGGCCAGCGATGCTGTCGCATAAGCATGACGGTGTCGGGGGTGGCCACCTCCGCCTCCCCCACCAACCCACGGCGGCTCTGCCTGACAAAATGCTCGACCAGTGCCGGCAGGTCATCGAGTCGTTCGCGAAGTGGTGGTGTCTCGATTTCGAAGGTATTGATACGAAACAGAAGATCTTCACGGAACCGTCCCGCCGCCACCATCTCTTCCAATGAGCGATGGGTGGCGCAGACCACCCGCACATCGACGATAATGGGGTGGTTATCACCAACCCGGCGGATCTCTCCCGACTCAAGCACCCGCAGCAGCCGCGATTGCAAGGCCGGAGGAAGTTCGCCGATCTCATCGAGGAAAAGTGTCCCGCCATCGGCGACTTCAAAGAGCCCCGCACGGTGTTCTTCGGCCCCCGTAAAGGCTCCCCGTCGATGACCGAAGAGTTCACTTTCGACAAGTTGCTCGGGCAGTCCCCCGCAGTTGACCGTGACCAACGGCCCCGCAGCCCGCGGGCTTTGCTCGTGGATTGAACGGGCGACCAGTTCCTTACCGGTTCCGGTCTCTCCCCGGACCAGCACAGTGGCATCACTCGCGGCGACCCGACGAACCCGATCCTGCATCCGCTCCAGCGCCGGCGCCGTGCCGACGAGTTGCATGCTGCCCTCAGCCTGCCGCACCCGGCGTTCAAGTGCCCGGAGCTTCAGTGTCAGTTCGCGTTTTCGTCGCACCCGCTGAAGAACCGCCTCAATTTCGACAAGCTTGCAGGGTTTGGTGAGGTACTCAAACACGCCCTGCCGCAGGGCAGCAACGGCTGTCTCCAGTGTCGATTTTCCAGTGATGATCACCGTCTCGGTGTCAGGGGCAACATCGCGTACCCGCCGAATCACCTCCAGCCCACCCACCCCCGGCATGTCGAGATCGACGAGCACACAGTCAAACTCACTGTGGTCAAGCGCTGCCAGAGCTGTGGCCCCATCTGGACAGACCGTCGCCTCATGGCCCAACCGCGGCAACTCCAGCCGCATCAATTCCTGAATGGCGGGCTCATCATCGGCAAACAGCAGCCGAAGGCGTCGTTCGGTCCGGTCACTGTCCGGCTTTTGTTCAGGCTGCCCGATCGGCATGCTGCTGCTCCCGGGGAAATGTGTCTGTGATCTGTCCACCGTCCGCAGACCGCGTCGTCTCCGTGGTCAGCAAACCAATCTCAGCAACCGACAGGATCACACGAAAGGTCGAGCCTGCCCCCGGCCCAGCGCTGGTGACTTCGATCCGCCCACCATGATCGGCCACGATTCGATGCACGATGGAGAGCCCCAAGCCCGTTCCCTGGCCGCCAGACCGTCGGGTGAAGAAGGGCTCAAAGAGATGCTGCTGGACCTCCTCGGTCATGCCGCAGCCGTCATCAGTGAGCACCAGCACCGCCTCGTCGCCGTTACGAATCACCGCTACTCGCACCGTTCCATCTACCTCAATTGAGTCGTAGGCATTGACGAGCAGGTTCAGCACCACCTGCTTGAGTTCCTGAGGATTTGCCATCACCAACACATCGGGGCCATCCGCAATGGTCACGGTTTTGTCGGCAAAGCGGCCGACATGCCGCAGCATATCGACCACATCCGCCACCAAAGCCGCCAGAGCGGTCGGCTGCCGCCGAACCTCGCCGACCCGGGAGAAATCGAGAAGCCGTTCCGTGATACCCTTGCAACGAAACGCTTCGTTCTGAATGAGTTGCAGGTAGCGGGTGGTCACCGCATCAACCTCCCGACCAAGACGGTCTTCGAGTGACTCGGCGCACATCGCGATCGACGCCAGCGGGTTGTTGATTTCATGGGCAACACCAGCAGCAAGAAACCCAACACTCGCCAGTTGTTCACTGCGGATCACTTCTTTGGTTCGCAACTGGACCTGCCGATCCAGATCATCGCGAATCTCCTGGAATCGAGCCGTCATCTCGTTCAGGGCGGCGGCCAGTTCGGCCATCTCGTCCTGCGTCTGGAGGTCAATGCGGTGGGCGAAGTCGCCGGCAGCAATCCGACGTGAGCCATGCCCAAGATGCCGCAGTGGTTTGAAGACCCAGCGGTAGGTCAACACGCCGAGCCCGGTTAGCAAGAGCACTGCCGCGAGGGCGGCCGCCCACGTCGTGATGATCAGCGTGCGGTACCGGCCCCGTACTTCAAAGGCCAGGTCATGCATGCGGGCCTGAAGGAACGTCGGCAGGGCGGCCGACAGTTCGGCCAAAGAATCAAGATGGGGGGCAATTGCCGTTAACTTGACGAGCCGCTCATCAACCAGCGCAGCAACCTCGCGGGGGGCAGCCGGATGGGATGCCGCCTCGGTCGCCTCGCAGGCCAGTCGCCAGATGGCCTGGAGATCGACGGCGATTCGGCGGGCGGTGTCGCGTTCATGACTGCGATCACCGAACGGGCGTTCGTCGAGTTCTCCGGCTGCCAGTTCCCGACAGTACGCGTCGAGTGCCTCACCGGTCATCGCCACCTGTTCCAGAAATGATCCGGCAGCAATGGGCCGTGGACTGGCTGGCACTGGTGGCAGTTCTCCCCAGTCTGCTGAAGCCGTGGCCCCACTGACAGCAGAAGGCTGAAAATCAGGCTCACCCGATTCCAACACCAAGGGGGGCGGCTCGGCGAGCGGCGGCTGCTCTGTCCAGAAGCCCAGATCGACCGCAGCCAACGTCCGGGCATGGGCCAGCCGTAACTGACCGACACAGGCCGCAAGGTGGCTCGCCCGAGGTAATTCGGTAGCCCGACTACTGAGCGCCCGCACCAGCCGACGATAGGAATAGACCCCCAGGAAACTGCTGGCTGAGAGCAGTGAGACCATGAAGCCGACCAGCAGCCCCACCACGAGCAGTTTATCGCGTATCGGTCGTCGCTTGGCCACGCCCGACCTCCTGGTTCTCAGATCCAGCCAAGCCCGCCGGCCGGGCTCTGTCTGCGGACGGTAGCAGGGGCATCGAGCGGGCCAAAGGCGAAAACGACGGAGGCCTGCCGGGCGTGCCCCGTCTGCCTTCCCCGGGTTGCCCTGCCTGCCCGAGGCCCCGCAGCAAGGCCGTGCTGCCCGCAACAATCAGCATCGAGCGGATGCCAGCCGTGACGGTCACAATGAATCAG
>JBDQOY010000005.1:0-3590 GCA_040260935.1 Pirellulales bacterium | reverse complement strand
CGGCAGACTCCCTGCTGCGAGGGGGGGAGCCTCTTGTGGTGGGGGATTTTGAGGCCGATGTTGCCGAGATCCCCGGTCATTCGCGGGGCCATGTTGTCTTCTGGTTTGCGGCTGAGCCGATGCTGGTTTTTGCCGGCGATGTATTGTTTCATGAAGGGATTGGCCGTACCGACTTCCCCGATGGCGACTTTGCCGCGCTGGCCGAGGGAATTGTCACTCACCTGTATGCCCTTCCCGACACGGCGGTGGTGCTGCCCGGCCATGGTGAGCCGACCACCATCGGTCACGAGAAGCGTCACAACCCGTTCGTACCGTTGGCCTGACCGGCCTACTGAGTTCCCCCTGTCGGTTGCCCACGATGCTAGCCCCTGCTGACATGCCTGCACCCCAACGAGACCAGTCGGTCAGTCGGTCGCCGCTCTGTCGGCTTACCGGCCTCGGTCTGGCCGGGCTGGCTCGATTGCTTGCAGGGGCCAGCATCCGGTGGATTGCCAGCCAGCCTGACACCTGCCAGCGGGTCTATTTTGCCAACCATACCAGTCATCTCGATGCGTTGCTGATCTGGGCATCATTGCCGCGGGTGGTGCGGGAGCTGACCCGGCCGGTGGCAGCCAAAGACTACTGGTCACGGGGAGCGTTCCGGCGGTGGCTGGCCCAAGAGGTCTTCAATGCCATCCTCATTGACCGCACCGATATCAAAGTGCACCAAAGTCCGGTTGACTTGATGCTTCGCGAAGCCGGCACCAGCCGTTCGCTGATTGTGTTCCCGGAGGGCAGCCGCAGCGTCACCGGGGAGATCGGTGAGTTTAAGAGCGGGCTGTTCTACCTGGCCAAGAAGCGGCCCGACATTGAGCTGGTGCCCGTGCACATCGACAACCTCAATCGAGTGCTGCCCCGTGGCGAGTTTCTGCCGGTACCGTTGCTTTCCTGTATCAGCTTCGGGCCCCCGTTGTGGCTGGAACGCGATGAAGCCAAGTTTGATTTTCTCGTCCGGGCCCGGCGGGCGGTCCTGTCGCTCAAGGAGTAGGCTGGTGGGGCCGCATCGCGGGCCACCCTCCGGAAGAAACTAGTCGTGAACGATCTTCGTACCATCGCCCTGGTTGCCGGGGTCCTGCTGCTGCTCTCGGTGGTGACCGGTGTCGGCCAGTTTCTCAAGCGTCATCCTGATCGGGGCATCGACGCGGCCGCCGTGCGGACGTTCAATCTGCGGATTCGTGGCTGGTGGGTGCTGTGCACCGTGTTGGCTGCTGCGTTCTGGCTGGGGTCGACTGCCACGGTCACGCTTTTTGGGCTGGTCTCATTCTGGGCGCTGCGAGAGTTCATCACGCTGACGCCAACACGGAAGGGGGACCACCGGGCGTTGTTCTGGGTGTTCTTTCTGTTCACGCCGCTTCACTACGTGTTGGTGGGGCTCAATCGCTACGACATCTACAGTGTCTTTCTGCCGGTGTATGCCACGCTGTTTGTGCTCGCGCGGGCGGCTGTGGCGGGGGACTACAAGCGGTTCCTGGAACGGACGGCCAAGATTCAGGCAGGGCTTGTGGTCTGTGTCTACTGCCTCTCGTTTGCGCCGGCCCTGCTGGCCCTGCCGGTTGCCGTCGGCGTGGACGGGGGGCGGGACGCCAACTTCCGCCTGCTCTTCTTCTTGATTCTGTTGGTCCAGTTTGCGGATTGCATGCAGTACGTCTGGAGCCGGATGCTGGGGCAGCGGTTGGTGGCGGCGGCGGTCAGTTCCAATCGCACCTGGGAAGGCCTGCTGGGCAGTGCCACGAGCACGGCGTTGTTGGCCTCCGTGCTCTGGTGGGCGGCGCCGCCCTTTGAGCCCTGGCAGGCTGCCCTTGCCGGCCTGGTGGTGGCGGTCATGGGGTTTGCCGGCGGCATGACGATGTCGGCCATCAAACGCGACCGCGGCGTGAAAGACTATGGCACGCTCGTCGTCGGCCATGGTGGCGTGCTCGATCGAATCGACTCGATCTGTTTTGCCGCACCCGTCTTCTATCACATAACGGTGTTGGTCACCGGCGGATGATGCCGGAGTCGGCCGTGGAGGTGTCGGGCAGTTGTCGCTGGGTACGTTGGGCCTGCATCGCATAGATCGATTGTCGGCCGGCGGTTGTGGCCAGCCGTTGCGGGCGTGGCGGATGCTGGCTCGCGGTAGGGTCGGGGCTCTGCCCCCGTGCCGTGGGTGACCAGGCCTGAGGGCTGGGCAGGGCGGCGGCGATTGCTGCTGGCGGAGCGGGACAGCCATGCTTCACCCAGTCAAGCCAGACGGTTTGCAGTCGTCCGAGGTCGTTGATGCCGTAGTGCTGGCCGAGTGCGACTGCCCAGTTGTCACTGGCCAAGCCGTCACCAACGAAGGCGACGTAGCGGCGGCGGCCGCCGCGTTCAATCAGGTAGCGAGCGAGGGAGTAGCCCTGCGAGTAGAGCGGCAGAACATCGGCCGGATATTCCCGCATGGCGAACATTTCAGGGAAGGCGATGCCGCGACCGGTGCGGAGGAACTCGATCAGCATCCGGTGTTGGCGGGCGCGTTCGACTGGGTGCTCGACCGTGGTGCAGGCACCTTCATCGGCCCAGCGGGGCAGCGGTTGGCGGAAGTGACTGGCGAAGATGGTGTGTGTGATCTCGTGGGGAAGCACTGAGTCGAGAACCCGCTCTTCGCTGCCTTGGATGGTCATGGTCCAGTTGAAGACCTCGCCACGATCAAAGACGAAGCTGGTCGCGCCACCCGCGCCGAGGGTGGGAGCGACCTGCGCCGTGATCGGGCAGGGCCGACTCCAGCGCGGGAGTGGCTGTCCGACCCATTCAATCGCCAGATCGTGGCGATATTGCTCCGCTGCGTCACCGATACGGCGGGCAAGCTGCTCGGTGGGAGCTTCAATGATGAAGTTGGCCGTCCGGTACCCGGCTGCCTGGAGTGACCCCAGAGGCAGGATGGCACAGAGTGTCAGCAGAACCGGGAAAAGGAGCCGAAGGGCGGTGCGACTGAACTGCATGAGTCAGACTCTCCGAGGGCGGCGTCGACGATGCCGCCGACAACGATGAGGGGAGGACGTTAGCGGTGCTGCGAACCCGGAACCAGAGCGGTTTCCCCGGTGGCGGGGCGGTTCAATTGGCCGGCATGAGTTGGGGCCACGCAAGTTGCAGTCGATCACGGGCGGGAATTTCCAGCGTTGTCCCCTCCGCCAGCGAGACGCGAGGATCGAGGGCGCGGTTCCAGGCGAAGAGACTGCGGTAGAGCCGGCCGTCGCCGTAGGCCTGCTCGGCGATCGCCCACCAGGAGTCATCTGCCGCCACCGTGTAGGGTTGCCCCGGCATCACCGCTGCTGGTGCCGGCGGTGGGAGGAGGGCTGGCGGCGGTGAAAAGGCCGGGGCGTTCCTGAGCGGAGCAGGAGACTGCAGAAGAGTTTCGGGTTGGTGCTGTGGTGCACTGGTGGTGACTGCAGGCGTGGCGATTGCTGCGGCCGTGACGGCGGCAACTGGCACCACCGCGCGTTCCCCGGTGGTGGCCGCACGTGATGGCGACAGGCTGGGGGGTGGGGCTGTTGCCGGCATGGCCGGTGCAGGCGGTGGGGCGATGGCGGTAAAGG
>JBDQOY010000037.1:0-3747 GCA_040260935.1 Pirellulales bacterium | reverse complement strand
GGACGATCGAAGAGTACCGCAACCTCACGCGCGATGCCGATGTGGCCAAGGCAGTCAGGCCGGTTGCTCGTCACCTCAAGATCGACAGCCGTATCGCTTCTCACAGCTTCGGTCGACTCGTGATTGAGGCCGGCGAGCAACAACCGCTCGGTCATCTCTGCGACCGGTGGCAGATCGACATACTCACCCAGCCATTCGAGGGAAACGATCATGCCTGCCCCCGATCGCTGAACTGCTCAAGGAACCGGACGTCATTGCGGTAAAAGTCACGGATGTCAGCCACCCCGAAGCGGCGGGCTGCAATCCTTTCCACGCCCAACCCGAAGGCAAAGCCACTGACGACATCGGGGTCGTAGCCGACCGCCTCGAGCACAGCCGGGTCGACCATGCCAGCCCCGCCCATCTCAATCCACCGGCCATTCCACTCCATATCGACCTCCACGCTCGGTTCGGTGAACGGGAAGAAGGACGGCCGAAATCGGACATGGACATCGCCACCGAGAAAACTTGAGGCAAACGACCGCAGCACACTCTTCAGATGAGCCATGGTCGTCCCCGGCTCGATCAGCAGGCCCTCAACCTGATGGAACATCGGATAGTGCGTCGCATCAGCCGTATCAGGACGATACACCCGCCCCAGCGAGACAATTCGCAGCGGTGGTTCCCGCTGTTCCATCACCCGGATCTGCACCGTGCTGGTCTGTGACCGCAGAAGGAGTGGATCAGCCGCCTGGGCGACGGAAATGTAGAAGTTGTCGAGAGGATCGCGAGCGGGGTGCTCGGCCGGAATCGCCAGAGCTTCAAAGTTGTGCCACTGGTCTTCAACCTCCGGCCCCTCCACCACCTCAAACCCGAGATACCCCATGATCGCCGCCACTCGACGGATGGTCTGTGTCAGCGGATGGATACGGCCGAGCCGAATCGGTGTGCCGGGCAGGGAGACGTCGACCGCCTCCGCAACGCCGGGCGATGCCCCAGCGTCGATTCGCTGCTGCGCCCTGGCGAAGAGTTCCTCAACGGAGGTCTTGACCGCATTGAACTGCCGACCTGCCGCTGGCCTGTCCTCTTTGGCGACTTGGCCGAGCCCCTTCTGCACCTGCCTGATTCGGCCGCTCTTCGCGCCCAAAAACGTCACTCGAGCCTGCTCCAGTGCGGTCTCATCAGCGACTGCAGTGAGCACCTGTTCGGCTTCGGCGTGCAACCGGTGGAGTTCGGCGGTGAAGGCGTCGAGCAGGAGGTTCGTCACAAGCGGCTGCCGTTGTCGAGGGCATCACGAGAGAACGCCCGCATCAGGCGCCGACAGGCTCCGGCAAGCCCAATCCTTGCCGAACATTCACCAGAACAGCGTCAAAGCCGGTCGGATCGAGCACGGCCATCTCGGCCAATGTCCGGCGGTCGAGTTCGCAGCCGATCTTCTCAAGCCCGGCAATGAACTGGCTGTAACGAAGGCCCCGCTCGCGGCAGGCTGCGTTGATTCGAATGATCCAAAGCCGGCGGAAGTCCCGTTTCCGCCGCCGACGGTCACGGTGAGCAAAGACACCGGCCCGAATGACCGATTCCTTCGCCGTTCGCAGCAGGCGACTACGGCCACCAACTGAACCCTTGGCCCGCTTAAAGAGCCGCTTCTTAGCCCGCTGCCGGGGGACAACATTCTTTGTACGCATCAAAAAATCCTTCGTGTGAGGTGTTCAGGTGTGAAACGAGCGGGCCCGGCGATCCCAGCAGGCAACCCAACTTGCTTCCGACTCAATAACTGTTGGCAGCCAGGGCTTCGACAATGTTGGCGGTGTCGGACTTGGCCAACACACCAGTGCCCCGCAGGTTTCGCTTTCGCTTTGCGGAAAGCCGTACCTGAAGGTGGCTCGTGCCGCTCCGCCGATGCTTCACCTTGCCACTTGCGGTGACTCTGAACCGTTTCTTGGTTCCCTTGTGTGTCTTCTGCTTCGGCATGCCGGTAATTCCTTCTTGAAACGTGGTCGAAACGGTCTGCTGTGTTTGGTTCACCCCGAACCAATCGGTTATTTCGGGGCCAATGTGCAAATCAACCGCCGGCCGGTCTGCTGCGGGGGTGATTCCAATTTACTGATTTCATCCAACTGTTCGATCACCTGCCGCATGATTCGCTGCCCTTCGTCGACATGGGCCATTTCTCGCCCGCGAAAAATGACTGATACCGTCACTTTGTCCTTTTGACTCAGGAACGTTTTGGCTTTGTTGATCTTGAATTCGATGTCGTGCTCGCCCGTCTTGGGCCGCAGTCTGATCTCCTTGAGCTTTGTCTGATGAACGTGTGTCTTGTGCAGTTTCTTTTTCTGCTGGTATTTGAACTTGCCGAAATCCATGATCCGACAGACGGGAGGCCGCTCATTCGGGGCGACCTCAACAAGATCAAGCCCAGCCGATTGCGCCTCCGCTAGTGCCTCATCAGTCGGGATAATCCCGAGTTGGGCGCCGTCTGCGGAAATCACACGAACCGGAGAAATCCGGATCTGTTCGTTAATGCGATGCTGTTTCTCGATGGCCTGACACTCCAAACCCGTGACGGCTGCAACCGGGCGGGCTGGGTTCCACGCACCTCAGACCTCGGCACAGTTCCTTTCCTGCCAAATCACGCTTCTCACCACCGCGTGTGCGGCAGAACGACCGCCAGGGAAAACACCCGAGCGGAGCCGTTGGCAAAGATGCACTAGTATTTCAACCGGACCGGGGGGGCGTCAAGCGGTCGGGCTCTGATGCGATCCCGGCGGCTTCCGGCCCCCAAATGCCGTCACCGAGGGGGCAGGCCGAGCCCCTCAGTCAACCGCCGATCCGCCTCCGCAAACCGCTCCAGATGCCGAGTCTCGACCATGAACGACAGGCTCACCCGCGGCCCGTCGGCGGCACTGACGTGGTAGTGGATCCACTCAAACGGAAGGCCCGCATCCTCCCCGGCAGAGGCCACCCGAAGAATCGTTGTCCCGTCGCTCCGCTGCGACTCAGCGGCCGCGACAAGGTGACTGAACTGCCCGGCCAAAGACCGTTCGATATCCCGCCGCAATGCCTCGAGCGTCAGGGGTGTATCCGTCAGGGGCAGTGGCCTGATGACAACTTCCCCGATGAGTGCCCCCCGGTCGAGCAATCGCAGCGCCACCCGCTCGCCGCTTTGCTCAATCAGGTGCCAGGCATCAGGGTAGATGAGATCAAAGCGTCCATGCGGATCGACCAGCCAGCGTCCGCCGGGACGGCCCGGCCCCCTCCGTAGCCGGCCACCAGCCCTCGTGCTCACCGACGACACCGTTGCCAGTGGCTTCGCAGGCTCAGCCTCAGTAACCGGGCGACAGTTCACCGTCAGCCTGGCTTCAACCCGAAACCCGGGGGCGACATGCCCCGGCTGCCGCGTCTCACGCAGTTTCACCTCAAGCGTGGCAAGCCCCGCCACGCGAGACCAGGCATATGTTCCGTTAACCTCGATCTCAGTCGGCACGCCATCGACGGCCCCGGCGATCGTCCCGACTAAGGAGACTTTGGCACCGGCAGCGTCATCGGCGGCCTCTCCCATCGTCGCCTCCAACCGCCCTGCTGTGACGGCATCGATACAGAGCAAACCTGCTGCGGCACCTGGATGAATCGCCCAAGTGTCACCGCTGGCCGCATCAGCCGGAGGCTCCAGGGCAGCCGCCAGCAACGGATCGAAGGGAACAACGATCAGATCATGCTCAGCCTGTGTCAAAAAGCCTTTCGCAAGCCATGCCTGCAGCCTGCCATTGT
>JBDQOY010000036.1:0-9622 GCA_040260935.1 Pirellulales bacterium | reverse complement strand
GGCAGTATCCTCCCGGTGCTCGATCCGACCCGCGATGGGTGTGCCGAGCACCGCGGTGAGCGGCTGACGATCGCGGGGACCGCCCGTCGCATCATGCGGGTTCCGGTTGACGAGCCACGCTGGCGGAACCTGCTTGGCCGGGATCACTACTGGGAAATCTTTGTCTTCGTCGCCACGCCTCCCCTGAAGGTTGCCGGACACCTCCAAGAGTCCTACCCCGTGGTCTGCTGCTGTCTCGACCTGCCCCCGGGGCTTCCGCAGGGCGAGCGGATCAATGAGCCGCTCGCAATCGATGCGTTTGCCTTCAAACGCTACCGGTACGAAACCCGGCGGGGCACCGCCGCCAACCCGCAGGGCCGGCCTCAGGAGGCACCGCTGCTGCTCGCGGCCACGGTGCAATGGCTGCCCGCGCCGCTGCCGCTGGGTCTGCCTGCCTGGGGGCAATGGCTGCCAGCGGTTGCTCTCGTTGCTGCGATGGGTGGACTCCTGTGGTCGTTTCTGCGGGCAGGCCGGAGACCTCCGGGGGAGCCTTTGCCGGAACGCATTGACCTGCCGGTGTCAGGTGGTGGCGAGCAGGGGGCGGAGTCGCCTGCAAAACCTCCGGACGGCCCGTCGTTGACTTGTTGAATTTGTCAGATGCGGCACACTGAGGGGCCTGAGCCCTGCCGGTGGTGGCGTGAGGGCGGTCTGGAGTACACAACTCCACCCGCCTGTCCCTCTGGCCCAGCGGTGGTTCAGCAGGCGACTTGAATTTCCTTTCCGTCACAGAAAAAGAGGCCACGGGCATGCGACGAGCGAAGATTTCGATTATTGGTGCAGGAAATGTCGGGGCCACGACGGCTCACTGGTGCGCTTCGGCAGAGTTGGGCGATGTGGTGTTGCTCGACATTCCTGCCACCGAGGGGATGCCAGCCGGGAAGGCGCTCGATCTGTTCCAGGCATCGCCGATTGTCGGGTTTGATGCCAAACTGACCGGGACGACCGACTGGGCTGATACCGCTGGAAGCGACGTGGTTGTTGTGACCGCCGGGATCGCCCGCAAGCCCGGCATGAGTCGGGATGACCTCCTCTCAACCAATGCAAAGATCGTCGGTGCGGTTGCCGAGCAGATTCGCGACTCCAGCCCCGATGCCTTCGTGATTGTCGTCTCCAATCCGCTCGATGCCATGGTGCAGCGTGCCTTTGAGGTCACCGGGTTTCCTCCGGCTCGCGTCATGGGGCAGGCGGGCATTCTCGACACCGCCCGATACCGCGCTTTCCTGGCGATGGAACTTGGCGTGAGCGTTGAGGATATTTCAGCGATTCTGCTCGGTGGTCATGGTGACACCATGGTGCCGATTCCGAGTTGCACCAGCGTGGGTGGGATTCCGGTCACGCAGTTTATTGCTGCTGATCGCCTCGAAGCCATCGTTGATCGAACCCGCAAGGGTGGCGCTGAAATCGTCGGCCTGCTCAAAACCGGGAGTGCCTACTACGCTCCGGCTGCAGCCACCGCCCAGATGGTGGAGGCCATTGTCCGGGACAAGAAACGGCTCGTGCCGTGTGCCGCCTACTGTGATGCTGAGTACGGCGTCGGTGGACACTTTGTGGGTGTGCCAGTCATCCTTGGTGGCAGCGGTGTTGAGAAAGTGATCGAACTGTCCCTTTTGCCCGAGGAAAAAGCGGCCCTCGACAAGAGCATCGACGCGGTCCGTGAACTGGTCGAGGCGATGGGGCGGCTCACCGCCTGACTCGCGACGCATCTCGCCGAAACCCCCTCTCTTGCCTCCTCTCCCGGGCTTCCGTCCCGGGGGAGGAGGCATTGTCATGCTGCCATTGCTCCGACTCTTGGGGCTGCGTTAGAACCCGCCCGGTTGAGCAACCGCCAGCGTGGAAGCCACGCAGGCGGGTTGCTTTTGCATCCCCAGGCAACATGTCGCGTTGGTACGCAGAGGAGCCAGCATGAAACCCCACGTCACGGCACGCCAGGCCTCCTTCGCCATCAGTCGCCGCCCTGGACGGGGCCGTCTTCCGACGGCTCTGCCGCTGGATGCCGCTCCGGCTGCGGCGGCCTCCAGCGTCAGTGATATCTTTCTGCCACGCGGCTATGAGCCAGGCTATGACTATCCGCTGCTGGTCTGGCTGCCGGCCGCTGATGAGCGTCGCTTTGACCTCGGTCGCACGATGGCCCGGCTGAGCCTGCGGAATTATCTCGCGGTGCGAGCCGACGTGTCTAACGAGGCCGAAGGGTGTTTCCAGGCAATCGACCACATGGTCGAGCGATACAGCGTCCACCAACGCCGCGTCTATCTGATCGGCACCGGTTCCGGTGGGACCGCAGCGTTCCGGCTTGCCTGCCAGCATGCCAATGCCTTTGCAGGCGTGATTTCGTTGGGTGGGCGGTTTCCGCTCGATGAGGGGCTGCTGGGCCGACTCGGTGCCGTGCGGCGGCTGCCGATGCTGCTGTGCTGTGGCACAGCGGCAGCCACTGTCAATGGGCCGCAGGCAGCTGATGTCGATCGCACTCTGCGTCTGTTCCATGCCGCCGGCGGCCTCTTCGGGCTGAGGCTGTATCCGCAGGCAGGTGGTCCGTCTTGGCATCCGGCGGTGAGCCGGGCCGTACTTCATGACGTTGATCGTTGGATCATGGACGAAGTCTGCCGAGTCCCCGCCGCCGAGCCGGCCGCCACTGTCTGAATAGTTCACTCTGGTCGTTTGTCGACCGTCATTCTTCTCGTTGTTTGTGAGGCTGCCATGCGAAACACCATTCCTACACCCCACGCCCTCCGGGCATTCACCGGGACGTCCCTGCGGGGCGTGCTGCAGGAACTCGTCAGTGACCTGCAGCGTCGCCATGCCGACACCGGCATGCCCTTGCCGCAGATCACCTTTGATGTGGCTGCTGATCATGGCCTGCCCGGTGATGCCGAAGTTGTCAGGAATCTGCTGGAGGGCTGGTTGGCTGATGCTGTCCGGGCGGCCGCAGGCAGTGCTGCCATGGCTCGCTCGGCTGAGGTTTTTATCACCAGCGTCGCCTATGCAGACCGGCTGGAGATCGAAATTGCGGACACGGGGCCGGCGGTCGCCGGTCGTCAGGTGGCGGGTGACATGGTGGCCGGGCGGCTGCGGGCCGTGGCAGAGCAGTCGCTGCTGGACCGGCTTCAGGCGACCGTGCGACTCGATGATTGCCCCGAGGGAGGGGTGGCCCTCACGTTGTGCGTGCCGATGCAGGCGACCCGGCGGGCTGCTGCCTGAACATCACGAGTTTGGTTTACGAACAGCCAGGGAGGCCATGCATGGAGGCGGCACTCACATCTGATTCCGGTCGTCGGCCGGGGTTCACCCCGGCGCAGGTGGTGGCCGCAGGCTTGCTGCTGGTCGTCGTCGCGGCGGCTGTCTGGGCGGTCCGCGATCCTGCTCCGCGGGCGGCGGAAGAGGTTGAACTTCTGGCCGGGACTGATCTCGGGTCGGCTGAATTGGCTGTTATCGAGGCAGTCTTCGATCGAGCAGAGTTGGCCGACTACCGGGTGGATGAGGGGCGATTGTACGTCAACCGTGGCCGGCAGAGCGGCTATCTTCGCGCCTTGGTCGATGCCGGTGCCCTGCCGCCTGAATTTGGTGGCAGCCTGCGGCGGGCTGTTGAGAGTGACAGTCCGTGGCGGAGCAAGGCGACGCAGGCTGAGTTGTTGCGGATCGCCACGCAGGAGGAACTCGCGCTAGTCATTCGGACCATGCCGGGCATTGAGCAGGCGGCGGTGCTCTACGATCTCGATGCCGGGGGGAACATCTTCCGGGAAGATCGGGACGCCATTGAGACGGCCAGTGTCAGCGTGCGAACAGAGGCCGGGACGCCGCTCGATCCGCACCGGGTGCAGGCCATTCGGGTGCTGGTTGCCTCATCGATCGCTGGGTTACGGGCCGATCGGGTGGCGGTCACCGACCTCCGCAGTGGGCAGGTGGTTGATGGGCCGCTGGTCTCCGATGCCGATCTCGTGGCGGGGGATCCTGAGCGGTCCCGTGCGATCGCCTATGAGCGGCACGTGGTGGCCAAGATTCGCCAGGCCCTCGCCTTTATTTCCGGGGTGGTTGTTGAGGTGAATGCCTCCGCCATCGAGTCGGCTTCGCAGACTCCTGAGGTGAGCCCCCAGCAATTGGTAACTGGGCCCCGGGCGGCTGCCAATGCCCCGGCCAGCGTGGGCGGGCAGGGGAGTGCTGGCCAGAAGCAGATCGCCGCCAGTCGGGTCGTTCAGGTGTCTGTGGCCATCCCGGAAACGTATTTCGCGCTGCTCCGGGATGAGGTGCCGACCGCTCCCGACGTCACCGATCCAACCGCAGCAGAACTCGCCCGGCTTCAGCGACTGGTCGCCGGACTGGTGCCAGCAGCCGCACCCTGGGGGCGGGCCGAAGTCACCATCACCCGGTACCCGGGACGACGTGAGGGCGTCACTCGACACGCTGGGCCGCGGTCAGTGACAGCCCAGACCGGTGCCAAGCAAGCCGGTGGTGGTCCAGCCAGCGAGCCGTTGCAGGCCGCCCTGTCCTTGCCTGTGATCGGCCTCCCCTCCGACCGACTCTTGGTTGTTGCGGGCAGTGCCGGGCTGGGGCTCCTCGGCCTGTTGGCGTGGCTCTGGGGACGCCGGCCAACGCCGCTGGTGATGCCGCCGATGAGTTCTTTGCGGGATGCGATTGATTGGCCAACGCTCAGTCGGCCAGCGGCCCGGCAGAGTCGACGGGAGACCACATGACCAACAGGCTGTCTTTCTGGCGCCGATGCGGTTCCGTGGCTGCTTGCGGTGTTGTCTGGCTGGCGACGGTTGTTGCTGTTGCCGAAGGGCCGGCAGCCGACGGACCGGCTGTGCTCGATGTGCCGAAGATCCCCCTGTCGTTTGCTGAGCCGGCAGAGGCGACGGCACCGGAGGCTCCCCCGCTGCCAGCAGCAGGGTTTGCCTTTGACTGGCAGGCCTGGGCGGTGGTTGGGGTGGCCGTGGTGGCTCTCCTGGGTCTGCGGTTTTTCAGTCGCCGGGCGGTGACTGCGGTTCCGGCAGATGTCTTTGAACTGCTGGGCGAGACGACACTGGGCAATGGTCAGCCGGTCCGCATTGTTCGCTTCGGCCCCAAAACGCTTTTGATTGGGAGCGGCAGCAGTGGCCCCATCACCCTGTCAGAACTGGACGATCCGCTGGCGACCGAGTGGATCGCCGCGGCCTGTCGTGGCGAGCAGACCCTGCGGGTGGCCCGAGGGCAGGCAGATCAACCAGCGGAGCGTGCCAGGTCGCCGCAGCCCCACCGGCCGGCTGGCGAACAGGTGCTGGGCCGATCCCAACGCCTGTCGCAACCTGAGGTGGCCTGATGAATCGTGCCTGGAGGGCAGGGCGTGGCGGACTGCTGGTCCTGTTCATCGTTAGTGCTGTTTGCGGGAACGCGGCAGCGAGTGATCTCCCCAGCCCCCCGTCGCCTGCGGTAGATGCCGCCAACAGCCCACCATCGGTCGGGCCGGCTGTTTCACCACCGCTCACCACACCGCCCGATCGAGAGATCGAGCCCTCGGTGGCGGAAGTGACGGTGCCCCCTCCGGCTGAGTCCACACCTGCCGACGATCTGACGGCCCTCACCGGGGTGCTCGACCGCCGCTGGGCCGATCGCCTGCTCCCGGCGGCCTTGACCTTCGGCGTGATGAGCCTGGCGCCGGCGGTTCTGCTGATGACCACCTGCTTTGTGCGGATGTCGGTGGTTTTGTCGCTGACGCGGCAGGCGCTGGGCACCGCGAATCTGCCCTCGACACAGATCATCACCTCGCTGGCCCTGTTCCTGTCGGCCTTGGTGATGTGGCCTGTCTGGACGGCGGCCTATGAGGCTGGGGTTGAGCCCTATCGGGCGGGGCAACTCTCCTGGCAGGAAGCCTATGAGCAGGGCAGCCTGCCGGTTCGCCGCTGGATGGCGGCCCAGATTGAAGAGGCCGGGAACCGCGAGACGATTGCGATGTTTCTCGAGCGGCACCCACACGGTCCCCAGCAGGTCCGGAGTTATGACGACGTTCCGCTTGAGGTGCTTCTGCCGGCGTTCTTGGTGAGTGAACTGGAAGTGGCATTCATGATCGGCTTCCGCATCCTGCTGCCCTTCCTCGTGCTCGACTGTGTGGTGGCGACGCTGGTGGTCTCGACCGGGCTTGTCATGCTGCCGCCGACCCTGGTGTCGCTGCCGTTGAAGCTGCTTGTCTTTGTCATGGCCGATGGCTGGTCGTTGGTGGTCCGAGGCCTGCTCGATGGTGTGCGGCTGGCGGCGTCTTCCTGAAAGGCCCGGAATCGGAATGGCTGAAGTCGATCTTGTGCAACTGGTTCGCACTGCCTTGCTGGAGGGAGGGCTGGTGCTTATTCCGGCCCTCGTCGTGGGGTTTGGCGTGGCCCTGGTCGTCGGTCTCCTCCAGTCAGCCACCGGAATTCATGAGCCGCTTGTCGGGATGGTGCCGCGGCTGGCCGTCATGCTGATGGTGCTGTTCTTGACCGGTGGCTGGATGCTTGATCGGTTTGTTGATCTGTTTCAGACGAGCGTGCTGTCACCCTAGACGAGGTCTTCCCTGTGATGCCGCTGCCATCGACGCTACCACAGTTGGAAGGAATGCTTGCTGTCGACTGGCCGCTGGCCGCCGGGGTGGTTGTCGGTGTGCTTGCCAGGATTGCCGGGCTGTTGCTCACCGGTGGCCTGCGGCTCTTTCCGGGCGTGCCGGTGCAGGTGCAGGTGGGGCTGCTGGCCGTGCTCGGGGTGGCAGCGGCGCCAGCGGCGTTGCTTGCCACCACGCAGGCAGAGACCGCAGTCGCGGTTCCACTCATGTCCGTGCTTGCAACCGAACTGTTGATTGGCTGTGGGCTTGGACTGGCGGTCGCTCTGCTGGTATCGGTCGCGGAGATGGCGGGCTCGCTACTGGCAGCGGTTGCGGGACTCAACTGGGCCGATGCCTTCACGCCGGGAGGCAGTGGCGGCCCGGGCGTGGCCCGGCTGTGTGGCTGGCTGGGGCTGGCGGCGTTTGTCATGGCGGGTGGACAGCAGGTGGTGGTTCGTGGCCTGCTTGACAGTTTCTGGAGGCTGCCGGTGGGAACGGCGGTGACGCCGACGGCGGTCACCACCCTGTTGGATCGCCTGGTGCAACTGCCGTCGCTCTGTCTCGGGCTGGCCTTTGCGATTGCAGTTCCTGTGCTGGTGGCGGTGATCACCGTGCATGTGACGGCAGCCATCTACCTGCGGGCAGTCTCGCTGACACCCGGCCCCGGCCTTCTGCAGGGTGTCGCGGCGGCGGTCTTGCTGGGTGGACTGATCGCCGGGAGCCACCAGTGGACCGGGCCTGTTGGGAGGCTGATCAGGGCACCACTTGAGGCCACCTTTGAAGCGGTTGGGCCGGCGTCAGGGGCATCTCCTGACATGCGGGCGGAAGGAGGGGCTCGCTGATGGGAGCCGCCGACCGGACCATTCCGGCAACGCCACGCCGCCGGGAACTGGCCCGAGAGCAGGGGCTGGCGCCGACGGCGACGGTGCTCGCCTGGCCGGCGCTGGCTGCGTTGGCGTTTGCCGTCTTCCCGCTCTGGGGGCGGGCGACCATGACGGCCGCCGTTGCCGTGATCAACGCGGCCACTGCGGCGGGGCAGCCAGTCATCCCGGTTCGACTCTGGCTTGCGCTGGTGCTGCCCACCATCCTGCTTGCGGTGGTTGCGGTGGCAGTGTTTGTGGGGATACGGCTGCTTCTGGATGGCGCGGCCTGGCGGCTGGGGCGGGCGGCCTTCCAGTGGGAACGCGTCTCGCTGGTGGCGGGCGGACGCCGGCTGTTTTCCTGGACAACCCTGCGGCGGGCATGCTTCTCGGCGATTGGGCTGGGGGTGCTACTGGGCGTCGCCTGGCAGGCTGCCCGACCGCTTGGCGGTGCCTTAAACGAGCCCTTGCCCGCCGGGCCGGCCGGACTGGCGGTCGCCGAGGGAACCGCAGTGTTCGCTACTGCGGAGCGGTTCCTCTGGCTGGTTCTCGCAGCGGCTGCAGCGGTTGCCGCCGTGCAGTGGGGACTGCAGCGGTTCTCCTTTGAACGTCAGATTCGGATGACCCCCGAGGAGTTTCGTGAAGAGATGCGCAGCCTGCAGGCCGACCCCAAGATCCGCTGGCAACAGCGGTCGGGCAGCGGGTGATCAGACCCGCAGTTCGCTGTCAGGGGCCCGGTTCGGACAGGCGGCTAGTGCCTCGCGGACCGGCCCATCCAGAAACTCATCGACCTGCGCCGCTGCTCGGCCCTCCAGGCCTTCCACCGCGATGGCAGCCTTCAGGTCGACACTGGCAAAGAGCGGGTCGCCAGCGAGCCGTTCGACAAGGTCGTTGTCGGCTCCCTCACGCATGCGGGCAGTGGTGGCATGGCTGTGTTGCCGAATTGCCTCATGCAGTTCCTGGCGGTCTCCGCCGGCGGTGGTTGCCGCCATCAGCAGCCGCTCACTGGCGAGGAAGGGAAGGTGTTGCTCAAGGTTCCGCCGGATACCACCCGGCAGCACCACGAGTCCACCGGCAATGTTGGCGTAGATCACCAGTTGCGCATCGGTGGCAAGAAATGCCTGCGGCAGAATCAGCCGTCGCGGTGCCGAGTCATCGAGCGTCCGTTCGTACCATTGCACGGCTGCCGTCTGACCGGCGGTCGCTTGCATTCCCATCACGAACCGCCCAAGGCCGCACATCCGTTCGGCCCGCATCGGGTTCCGTTTGTAGGGCATCGCCGAGGAGCCGACCTGATCGGTCTCGAAAGGCTCCTCGAGTTCACTCCAGGCGGCGGCCAGCCGGAGGTCGTTCCCGGCCTTGTGGGTCGACTCAGCAATCCCGCCGAGGGCTGCCATGACCTGGGAATCGACTTTTCTGGGATAGGTCTGGCCGGTCACGGCGTACGATGCCGTGAAGTCGAGCTTCTGCGAGATCAGTTCGTCGAGTTTCCTGACCTTGGCATGGTCACCCTCGAAGAGCTCTAAGAAACTCGCCTGGGTGCCGGTCGTACCTTTCGCTCCGCGAGCTCGGAGCAGGCTGCGGCGGTGCCGAACCTCCTCGAGGTCGAGCAGCAGGTCCTGAATCCAGAGGCAGATCCGCTTGCCAATGGTGGTCGGCTGGGCTGGCTGCAGATGGGTGCGGCCGAGGCAGATGAGGCTGCGGGTTTCCCGGGCCCGGTCAGCGAGCCGCTCAATCACGGTGGCCAGCCGAGCCGTGACCAGGTCAAGCGATTCACCGATCAACAGCAGGTCGGTGTTGTCGGTGACAAACGCGCTGGTCGCGCCCAGATGCAGAATCGGCCGGGCAGTGGGGCAGTCGTCGCCGAAGGTATGCAGGTGGGCGAAGACATCATGCCGGGTCTGTTGCTCGTAGACGGCGGCCTTGGCAAAATCGACGGTGTCGAGGTGAGCCCGCATTTCCTCAAGCTGCGCGGACGTGATCGGGAGGCCAAGTTCTGCCTCGGCTTCGGCCAGCGCCAGCCAGACACGTCTCCACTGCCCATACCGGTGAGGATCACTCCAGATTTCAGCCATCTCGAGCGAGGCATAGCGGGTCGCCAGAGGATTGCTCCAGCGTTCAGGGGCGGCGGGGCGATCGGACTGTGGGGCGTCGGACATTTAGCTTCCTCGGGGTGACTGGGGGG
>JBDQOY010000004.1:0-15198 GCA_040260935.1 Pirellulales bacterium | reverse complement strand
TCGGGGCAGCCGCCCCCAGCAATAAATAATTGCCAACGAAGCGAATCCGACGACAATCGCGCCGGGGTGCAGGTCGCCGAGAATTTCCAGCAGTTCACTGAAGGTGTTCTGCTTATCAGGCTGAAAGAACGACATCTCACCCTCAGGGTCGGTGTCGTGACCGAACAAGTGAGGAATCTGCTTGAGGATCAGAATCACGCCGATAGCCGACAGCAGTCCCCGAACCACGCTGGCTGGCACAAACGACTTGATGAAGCCGCCCCGAATGGCAGCCAGCCCAAGCTGAATCACACCCGCTAGCATCACGGCAACCAGCAGCCCTTCAAAAGAGCCGATCGCGGCAATCTCTGCCGCCACCACCGCGGTGAGCCCGGCGGCAGGGCCCGAGATCGTCACCTGTGCGCCACTGATTGGCCCGACCACCAATCCGGCGACAATCCCAGCCACCACGCCCGCCAGCAGCGGTGCATTGGAAGCCAATGCAATGCCCAGACACAGGGGCAAGGCCACCAGAAACACAACCAGTCCCGACAGCAGGTCTGCTTGCAGACGCGAACGTGCCTGTCCATCCATCCCCAGGTTGTTCTGGCTTCCGTCCACAGACCTGCTGCTCATGGCAATGCTCCTGGTGTCACCGCTGCGGTGGTACGGTCGCGGAACCAATGCTCCTCGCTCGCCAGCAGCCTCCGCAAGCCGGAATCTGCGAGGCGAAGGAATGCAACGATTATGCGATTCTTCCTGATCTTCATAGCGGCAGCCCATCAGGTCGTCCAGCCGGAACGCCTGAATTGAAGACGATCTGCCCGCCTCCCTTCACAAAAATTGCCTGAGCCCAATTAGCACGTAGAGTTGATTGACACTTTGGGGCATCTGCCCCGACACGTTCTTCAGGCTACGCCCACCATGCTCACCAATGCCCCGCTCGCCATGCGGCTCTGTTACCTGCCTGCTGTAGCTCTTCTCACCCTGACAGCGGTCACGGCGCTGGCCGCCCCGGCTACTGATCCCACCACATCGCTCGATCAGGGCACCGTCTATCGGCTCGACCTGTTCACCGAAACCCTGCGGCCCATCCCCAAGCATGAGTTCAAGAAAGGGGCAATCTATTTCCGTTACTCAGCCCAGTCGGGCCAGCATGTCTGGAGCCGGATCAATCAGGATGGTGCGTTTGAGTTTGCACTCGGTCCAGGATCCGTGCAGCCGGCCTGGCGGTTTGACATTCAAGAGGGCCAAGAAGACCAACTCCGGCTGTTGGAGCAGCGGGCTCCGGAACTCTACCGAAGGCTCGCAACCGAAGGGGCCCGACCGATGATTAAACTCGACGAACAGGGCCGCTGGGATATTGATCTGGCCTCCAATGAAGGCCGGGTCTTCGACATGGAAACCGGCCAGCGGTGGGAATGGCATGGCGGTCGCCGCGTGGCTGTGACCCATACCAGCGGGCGGATCTGGGGCTACCAGGACCACGACTACGTTCCGGTTCCGATGATCTCTCGAATCATCTGGTAAGCCGAGAACGATACAAGCTGGTCAACCGGGCTGCCTCAAGCATGGTCGCCGCATGAATCTCGGCGATGGCGTCGATGTCTTCGCAATAGCCGCCACCACAGACAATCGCCAGCGGCAGTCCCAACTCCTGCGCCGCCGTCAGCACCAGCCGATCACGCGCAAGCAGGCCTATCCGCGTTAGCCTCAGTCGCCCAAGCCGGTCCCCCTCGTACGGATCAGCACCCGCGATGTAGAGCACCAGGTCCGGCCGCGCTCGGGTGAATGACTCTGCCACTGCCGGCTCCAACAGCCGCAGATATTCCTCGTCACCAGTTCCATCTTCAAGCGGCACATCAAGCGAACTGGGGACTTTTCGCAGTGGAAAGTTGCGGGCTCCGTGCATCGACATCGTGAAGACGCTCGGGTCATTCGCAAAGATGGCCGCGGTTCCATTGCCCTGATGGACATCGAGGTCAATGATCAGCACCCGCTCCGCCAACCCTTGTGCCTGTACCTCACGGGCAGCCACGGCCGTATCATTGAAGACGCAAAACCCCTCACCCCAGTCAGCACCCGCATGATGCGTGCCGCCGGCAAGACTGGCCGCCATGCCGTCCTCAACCGCAGCCACTGCCGCATCAACCGCCGCCCCGGTGCTCCGCAACGATCGTTCAACAAGCTGCTCACTCCAGGGAAAGCCAATCCGCCGCACCTCTGCTGCCGAGAGCCTGCCGGCAAACACCCGACCGAGATAGTCCGAACCGTGCACCCGGCGGAGTTCTTCCGGCGTCGCCGCATGCGGCTCAAACAATTGAAGATTGGCCCCGGCCGCAGCCTGCTCCTCCAGCCGCAGCCGCAGCCGGGCGTACTTCTCAATCGGAAACCGGTGCCCCTCCGGCAGCGGCAGCGGATAGCGATCACAGGGGTAGCAGCGCATCTGGGCCTCACCCATCCAGCGGCATGCGGTCCGCTAGGGCATTTCCCCGCAGCGGCACCACATCTCATTCTCACGCCTTGCGTTTTTGGCCTGACTTCCTCGCCGGCTTCGTGAACCGCCGCATCACACTCGTCGCCCGCCCTGTCTCGCCATTGATCAGCACGTCAATGGTGCCGGTCTCTACCCGATAGAGCCAGCCATGCAGCCTCGGTGTGTCGCCCCGCTTCAGCATCTCACGAATCAACGTGAGTTGTTTGAGGTGCTCAATCTGCACCCGCACGTTCTCCATCGTCAGCACTTCAAGCTTGTCTGCAGGACTGAGCCGGTGCTGCTTGGCGATCTCATCGGTCGCCGCCTTCGCCTCGGCCCCAACACACAACCAGTCGGCGATGTAATTTTCCTTGACGCCGCCCTCGAGTGCGGCAATGCCACCACAGCGAGTATGACCACAGACGATGATGTCTTTGATCTTGAGGTGCACCAACGCATATTCCAACAACGCCGCAATGCCAACATCATTGAACGAGACCATGTTGGCGATATTGCGATGCACGAACAGCGTGCCTGGTGGCGACCCGGTGATGATGTCCTCACTCACCCGGGAATCGGCACAGCCGATCCAGACGGCCTTGGGGGTCTGCTTGGCGGCGATCTTGTCGTAGTACGGCCGCTGGGGCTCGAACGTATCGCTGACGAAGGACTTGTTGCTGTCGAGAAGCCTGTCAATCATGGGGGAAACTCCTCCGGAGAATATGGTTCCAACCTGCCGGCCAGTCACTGGAGGCACCCTCAGGCACACGCCTTTCGGCTACCTCCCGACAGGCTGCAGCGATCCCAACAAACGGACCGGCCTTGCAGCCAGGCCAGTCCAAACATAACAACAGTAGGCCTGAGGCGGCTGCTCGCCACTCGTTTTTCTCTTTCGCCCCCCCCGGGGATACCACTGCCAGCATGAACCCCGCGCTCTGGCTCGAACACTGGCAGGCGATTCTGACCGCAGCCGTGGTTCTGGCCACGCTTTTATCGCTGCTCCTCGGTCGCCGCGCCCCCGACATGGCCATGATCGGGGCGGTGGTCGTGCTGTTGGCCGCCGGCATTCTCACCCCCACCGAGGCCCTTTCGGGGATGAGCAACGAGGGCATGCTCACCGTTGCGGCCCTATTCGTGGTTGCGGCCGCCGTCGACCGTACCGGGGCACTCGCGGCAGTGATTGATCGGGGCCTCGGTCGCCCACAGTCGCTTTCCGAAGCCCAACTGCGAACGATGACCATTCCGGCGGTGCTCTCCGGCTTCATGAACAACACGCCGGTGGTCGCCCTGATGGTGCCGGCCGTGCGAACCTGGGCCCGCAAACATCAGTTGAGCATCTCCAAACTGCTCATGCCGATGAACGATGCGGTTGTCCTTGGTGGCCTCTGCACCCTGATCGGTACCAGCACCAATGTTGTCGTCAGCGGTCTGCTCAATGAAAAGACCGGCATGCGGCTCGGTATGTTTGACATCACCTGGCTCGGTGTTCCTCTGCTGGTGGTCGGCTTCACCTACCTACTCCTCGCCAGCCGCAGCCGCTGGCTGCTTAAGGATCGACGCCCAGCCATGAGCGCTGGCGACGACCCGCGGGAATACTCGTTGGAAATGCTTGTCGAACAGGGCAGCCCCCTCGCCGGTCGCACCATTGAACAGGCTGGGCTGCGAGGCCTCCACGGGCTGTTCCTGATGGAGATCGACCGGGAAGGGCACGTGCGAACGGCAGTCGAGCCGACTGAACGCCTGGAGCCCGGCGATCGGCTGGTCTTTGTCGGCATTGTCGAATCAGTCGTGGAACTCCAGAAGATCCGCGGCCTGCGGCCCGCAACCGACCAGGTCTTTCAACTCGACGGCCCCCGTTCAGAACGGACGCTGGTTGAGGCCGTGGTCTCCAACAGCTGCCCCCTGGTAGGCCGTACGATCCGGGCCGGCCAATTCCGTTCCACCTATGACGCCGTCATCATCGCCGTCGCCCGCAACGGCGAACGGCTCCGCAAGAAGATCGGCGATATTGTCCTGCAGCCCGGCGATACCTTGCTGCTGGAGGCGAGCCCACGATTCATCAATCGGCAACGGACCAACCGTGATTTCTACCTGGTCAGCGAAGTCGCCGGGGCCAAGCCCCCCCGGCACGACATGGCTTGGGTCGCCTGCACCATTCTGGCCGCCATGGTGCTGGCGGCATCGCTCGAACTGGTGCCGATGGTGGCAGCCGCCCTGGTGGCAGCTACCGCCATGGTGGCCACGGGCTGCATCGGGCCGAACGAGGCCCGGCGGTCGATTGAATGGGAAACCCTGCTGCTGATCGCCGCCAGCTTTGGACTTGCCCACGCCATTGAAAAGACCGGGCTGGCCACCTTGATTGCGCAGACCACGGTGGGGGCAGCAGGAGATCGGCCGCACCTGGTGCTGGCGGCCATCTACCTGGTGACGATGCTCTTTACCGAGACAATGAGCAACAACGCCGCAGCCGTGCTGATCTTCCCCATCGCCTGGCAGACGGCCACCAACCTGGGTCTGAACCCGATGCCCTTCATCATGGCTATCACCGTGGCAGCCAGTTGTGGCTTTGCCTCACCGCTAGGGTATCAGACCAACCTGATGGTCTATGGCCCTGGCGGATACAAGTTCAGTGACTACCTCCGCTTCGGTGGCCCGCTGAACTTGATCGTCATGGTGCTCACCATCGCCCTGGCTCCGTTGATTTGGCCGTTCTAACTGTGTGTGGACGAGGCCATCCATGGCCCTCGTCCACCAACGTTGGGGAGAAAAAGCCAAAGGTTTTTCTCCCCAACGACCGCCGCCTCCTGCGGGGAGCAGCCGGGGCCGCTCGCTTTTCCGGTGGAACCGGCATAACCGAAGCAGCCGTTGCCACCGCTTGCCAGATGCCAGCAGCAATTGCCTGGGCGGCTTTCATACGGTTTGGCGGCGACGTACCCTTGGGTTTGAATGATGCTGCCCTCCACCTACCCCACCCTCCTGGCCAGCCTGCGCGGATGAGCGAAATTCTCTTCCATTACTACCGCGTCAATCCGACGACCTGGTTCTACCTGTCGTCGCTGCTGGCGATCACGGTCTTCTTCAAGTTCAACCGGGTCTGGAGTGTTCGCAATTTCGACCTGGCCGGTCTCCTTCTCTTCGCGCCCGGCCTGCTGGCCGTTGAGTACGGTGGCTTCAAGGCGAGCATCGCCGCCCAACAACTTGGCTTCGTCTGGCTGTTCGTTGTCACCGGGCTGTTCACCGTCCGCATGCTCTGCGATTCACTGATGGTGCGACGCCCACTGCTTGAACCAAACCTGACCAGCGGCGGCCTCGCCTTTCTCGGGCTGTCGCTCTTGGTCTTCCTGCTGGCCAATGTCCTGACCTCCCGCCCCGACCGCGACGACCTCGCCGCGTCCACTACCGCCGCCAAACTTGAGTCGGGTGATGCTGAAGTCGACGCTGACCAGTTGGCCCGGCTGGGGCCCGGCTACCCACTGCTCTTTCTGCTCCCCCATATTTCAACGCAGCAGATTTTTGCGACCGACACAGCCAGTCCGTCTGGGGGCGATGCTGCTGATCCACCGGCACGCATCGTCCATGAAACGACAGCGCGGGGCATGGCGATCCTCTCACAGCTGCTCATCGTCAGCGGCATGATCGTCATTGGCTGGCGGCACTTTGAGAGCACCAAGTTGGGCATCGCCGCCGCCGTGCTGTATCTGCTGCTTCCCTACACCGCCATCATGACCGGGCGGGTTGATCATGCGTTACCCGGCGCCCTGCTGGTCTGGGCTATTGCTGCCTACCGACGTCCCGCGGTCGCTGGCGGCCTCATCGGATTGGCCATCGGCATCATCTACTACCCGGTCTTCCTGCTACCGCTGTGGTGCAGCTTCTATTGGGAACGGGGCGTGCGACGCTTTGTCGGCGGCATGACTGCCACCCTGGCTGCGCTCGTGGTCGGCCTCTGGTTCACCTCGCCGTCGCTGGCCATCTTCTCGGAACAACTGCGGCAGATGTTTGGCTGGATCTTCCCCAGCGAAGTCAGCCTCGAAGGATTTTGGGCTTTTCCGGCCTACGACCCCGTCTTCCGCCTGCCGGTGTTGGCCGCATTCCTGGTGATGATGGCGACGCTCGCCATGTGGCCCTCCCCAAAACACCTTGGCACGCTGATGAGTTGCACGACCGCCGTGCTCCTGGGCAGCCAGTTTTGGAAGGCCCACAACGGTGGCCTGTTCCTGGCCTGGTTCCTGCCCCTGCTGCTGTTGGTGGTCTTCCGACCCAACCTGGAAAACCGCGTCGCGCTCCGCGTGCTCGACGAAGACTGGTTTCCCAGCCGACGGCGGCAACGCGACGGCCTCTCCGACGTGGCCTGATCCCCCCCCGCCGTACCGTGGCGGGGTTACACGGGCTAGTTGCTCCGCCGCAGGTCCGTCTCCGGAGGCAGTTGCTGGGCCAGCAACCAGATCCGCCAGGCGTCTCGGTCCCAACCATAGTTGACGTCGGTCAGAGCCACCAAGGCCTCAAGCACCTGACGATTCTTTGCCAGCACCGTCCGTGTCTTCGGGCCACCACCCATGGCCAGACCACCGCTGCCCGGTGAAAAGGTTGCCGATGTCTGCCCACCCGACCCTGAATCAGTCACGACCGTATGACGGGTCGCGAGCGCGCTGATCAACGGTTCGATCGCCGAGCGGTTGCCGACACGGCCCAGGACCACTGCCGCCCGATTGATTCTGTTGTTGTCCGGGCCGCCCAAGGCCGCCACCAGCGGCGGCACCACCTGCGCCGCATGGGCCTGCGTCAACTGTTCCGTTGCCTGCCACCGCACCTCGCGATCGGCATGGTCAATCGCCAGGGCGAGCAGTGCCTGGACTGCTGCCGGGGCTTGAATCTTCCCGAGCGCCTCCACATAGAGCAGCCGTGCCCGGGGCACCGGGTCAGTCGCAACGGCCTTCGAGAGCGCCGGTACCACCAGGGGATCGTCGAGTTCACGGATGGCAACCGCAGCCTGCTCGGCACGATCAGGCTGATCCAGTTCACGACGCAACCGTTCCAACTGCTGACGGGCGGCAACCTCTGCGGCAGTGATCGCCTTCGCCTGCTTGATCAGGCTGATTTCCTGCGCGGTTCGCCAGGCCCCTTCAAACCGCTGGTAGCCGAGTGCCTCCATCTGCTGGCTGTGTGCAGACGGCGACGCGGCAGCCACGACACCAGCCGTCACCACCATCACCAGCCCGACGACGCTTGCCCAGAGTCTGCTACCCATATCTGTTTCATCGGAAAAATGGTCCGGTTTCCTTCTCCCCGGCTCAAATCCCACTGGCCGCATTCTGCAGCATGCCGACGTAGACCGAAAAGATGCGGAAGATAACCAGAATGATCAGGCCAGCCACTGCCAGCCAGACCCCTCCACCAGCAGCCTTGGCCGCCGCCTCAAACCCACGCCGGGCCTCATCCGCAAACTGGTCACTGAGCCGGCTGAGCACCTCGGCAACCGTGCCGGAGGTTTCCCCCA
Organism: Pirellulales bacterium; assembly: GCA_040260935.1. Lineage (GTDB taxonomy): Bacteria > Planctomycetota > Planctomycetia > Pirellulales > UBA1268 > UBA1268. The sequence continues at coordinate 7,246 of JBDQOY010000004.1, read as the reverse complement.
CTGCAATTCCCTCGACAAGCACCGCAGGGAACCGGTGGCTGGCCGTTAAGGCCTCGGCGAGCGTGTCCCCCGCCAGCAGCCTGCTCTCGATCCAACGAGCATCGACGGCCAACCCGGGCGCGACCGTCCCCGCCATCTCAACTAATCGTCCCGCATCAAGCCCAGCTCCAGATGCCAGCGAGGCCGCCCGACTCCACGCGGCCGCCTCACTGGCCCGGGCTGCCGGCCCGATCAGCGGCACCCAGTTGAGGACCTGCCGAACCGGGCCATGGGCCCGCCAGTTGGCCAGCAGCAGCCGAAAGCCAAAGGCGAGCGTCCCAGCAACGGCCACCAGGAAGATGGCGTAGGTCACCAGACCAGACGCTCCCAGCAGCCCCAGCCCAATGAAGTCGAGTGGCTTGCCCCGCTCCAGTTCCATCATGCCGCCGAGAAAAATCAGCAACCCCACCACCAGCAACGCCAGGCACAACTGAATGCCGGGCCAGACCAGGCTCGCCCGTAACTGCCGTGACGTCTGCACCGTGTGGCTGAGCACCCGGGAGAGTTCGCTCAGGGTGTCGACATCCCGGCCAGTTTGGTCACCGACCGCCACCATGCCCAGCACCAGCGGTGAGAAGAGACCCGTGCGGCTGAGTGCCTCCGAGAGCATCTCGCCCTCACCCAACGCCAGCGTGGCCACCGCCAGCCGGGAACGCCAGCGAGCTGGCAGCCGGGGCACCTCGTTGGCCCAGGCCTTGCGAAGATCGATCCCTGCCCGCAGGGTGATCGCCAGCCGGCCCAGCAGGTCGGCCTGCAGCCGCAACGGCAGCCGCCGACGCAGCAGTCGGCTCGGTTCCTGAACCGATGACTCATTCATTCGTTTCACACCCCATCTTCGCCCTCAGCAGCGGTAAACAGGCCCTGCCCGCTCCCACCTGCCCGAGCATCTGGTACAACCCGGACGTTGGTTCGCCCGTGGCAGGGATCATCTCCCGGCCCGCCGAGTGTCGCATAATTCCCCCTCTGCTTCTCCCTTCGCCATGACTGCCCACTGGCCGACCGTCACGATCGTCGGAGCTGGTCTGATCGGTGGCTCGGCCGGACTCGCCCTGGCCAGCCGGCGGCTGGCCGACCGTATTATCGGGGTGGGTCGCTCAGAAGCCTCGCTGGCAGCCGCTCAGGAACGGGGGGCCGTCACCGAAACCACCACTGATCTGGCAGCCGGAGTCGCCGCCGCCGATCTGGTGCTCGTTGCCACCCGGGTCGGCATGATCCCCAGCCTGCTTGAGCAGATCGACGCGGCCGTCCGCCCTGCAACGCTGATCACGGACGCTGGCAGCACGAAGGCGTCAATCGTCGCTGCCTGGGACCAGCAGCCGAATCGGCGGGGCCGTTTTGTTGGCAGTCATCCGCTGGCTGGCAGCCATCAGCGCGGCCCGCAGGCAGCCGCGGCCGACCTCTTTGAGGGCCGGCTGACTGTGCTCACCCCAACACCCACCACGCCACCGGGTGACTGCGAGGCAATCGCCGCATTCTGGTCGGCCCTCGGTGCCGACGTGCTGGAACTGCCTCCCGCTGAGCATGATCGGCTGCTGGCCGCCGCCAGCCACGCACCCCATGTCATTGCCGCAGCCCTCGCTGCCGCCACACCTGCAGCCGCCCGCCGCCTGACCGCAGGCGGCTGGCGGGATACCACCCGCATCGCTGCCGGTGACCCTGAACTCTGGGCCGACATCCTGCTCGACAACGCTGCCGCAATCGCCAGCCAACTCGAACAGGTCACCGCCACCACTGACCATCTGCGGGCTGCGATTGAGGCCGGAGATCGTGCCGCCCTCATCCGCCTGCTCACCCATGCGAAGGAAAGTCGTGATGCTCTGGGAAGTTGATGTCCACCCCCGCGAGGCTGGCCCCGCCCTTCATGGTCTGATCGCCGCCGGTCATGACCTGGGCCTCGATCTCAGCACCGCCCATGTCGCCACCGGCTGGCTGATCGAGGGTGACCTGGACCACGCGACCGTTGAGCAGCTGGCTGAACGACTGCTGACTGATCCCATCGCTGAAGTCTGCCGCGTGGCAGCGGTTGATGACCCGGTGTTGCTGGCCTCCCCCCCGGGTGCCCCGGCGGCCGAAAGCCGCGTGCTGCATGTGCTGCCAAAGCCGGGGGTCACCGACCCCGCCGCAGAGAGTGCCCGGGAGGCGATGACCCTCCTCGGGGTGGACGCAACGGCTGTCCGCAGCCTGCGAAAGTATTGGCTGCCCGCTGCGGTGACTGCCGCCGCGGCTGAGCAACTGGCCTGGAAACGGCTGGCCAGCGACGCGATTCATGATGTGGCCATCGGACCGCTGCCCCTGACGCAGCTCAGCGGCGGGGCGGCCTGGGCACTGTCCCGCGAAACAGTGCCGCTCGACGGTCTCGACGATGCGGCCCTCGAAGTTGTCAGCCGGGAACGCTGCCTCGCCCTGACGGCCGCCGAACTGCGGGCCGTACGGGAGCATTTCCAGACGCTCGGCCGACCGCCCTTCGAAATCGAACTGGAGACGATCGCCCAGACCTGGAGCGAACACTGCTGCCACAAGACCCTCGGCAGCCCGATCGATCACGAAAGCCCACGCGGGGCGGTTCGCTATGACAACCTCCTGAAGGAAACTGTCTTTGCGGCCACCCAGACCGTGCGGGAACGCCTCGGCGAAAACGACTGGTGCGTGAGTGTCTTTCGGGACAACTCCGGCGTGGTCCGCTTCGATGGCGACCACGACATCTGCGTCAAGGTTGAGACTCATAACCATCCCTCCGCCATCGAGCCCTACGGCGGGGCGGCGACTGGCCTGGGTGGTGTCATCCGTGATGTCCTCGGTACCGGTCATGCCGCCAAGCCGTTGGCCAACCTCGACGTCTTCTGCGTGGCCCCGCTGGAGACCCCTGCGGCAGCGATCCCCCCCGGCGTGATTCCGCCGCAGCGGCTGCTGCACGGCGTGGTCGCCGGCGTCCGTGACTACGGCAACCGGATGGGCATCCCCACGATTGCCGGTGCGGTTGCCTTCCACCCGGGCTACCTCGGCAATCCGCTAGTCTTCTGCGGCACAGTTGGCATCATGCCAAGAGACTCGGCCGACGGGCGGGTGGAGCCGGGCGATCTGATTGTGGTTGCCGGGGGCCGGACCGGCCGGGACGGCATTCACGGTGCGACCTTTTCCAGCATCGAACTCTCCAGCGACAGCGAAAGCCAGTCGGGTGGGTCGGTGCAGATCGGGCATGCGATTCATGAAAAGACCCTGACCGACTTCACTCTGGCCGCTGCGGAGGAACGACTGTTCCGGGGGCTCACCGACTGCGGTGCCGGGGGTCTCTCCAGTGCCGTCGGCGAGATGGGGGCCGAGGTCGGCGCTGAGGTCGACCTTGAGACCGTCCCGCTGAAGTACGACGGCCTCTCCGCGACTGAAGTCTGGATTTCCGAGGCACAGGAACGCATGGTGCTGGCCGTTCCACCGGCAGACTGGCCCCGCCTAGCTGAAATCGCCCGCCAGGAAGGAGTCGAGGCGACAGCCATTGGACGGTTCACCGGAAATGGCCAGCTGACCCTCCGCTGGCACGGGGAACTGGTCGGCGAACTGAGTTGCCACTTCCTCCACGAAGGTCGACCCCGCCAGCGGCTCGCGTCACGCTACACACCACCGGCCGACGCAGCGGTCACCTGGTCACTCGCTGATACGTCGCTAGGTGATCTCCTCTGTGATCTGCTCGGTGCCGCGGACGTGGCGAGCAAGGAATGGATCATTCGCCAGTACGATCACGAGGTGCAGGGGCAGAGTGTGATCAAGCCACTGCTGGGGCCAGAGGCTGGCCCTGCCGATGCCACAGTGATCCGCGGCGTGCTCGGTCGTCCCCGTGGCATCGTGCTGGGGGTTGGCCTGCGGCATCACCTCGGCCCACTCGATCCCTATCAGATGGCCGTCGGAGGCATCATTGAGGCGGTGGCCAACTGCATCGCCGTCGGGGCCGATCCGGACCGCATCGCCCTGCTCGACAACTTCTGCTGGGGCGACTGCCGCCGGCCCGAGTCGCTCGGCACGCTGGTTGAGGCCTGCCGGGGCTGCCAGGATGCTGCCATCGAGCTGGCGGCTCCCTTCGTCAGCGGCAAAGACAGCCTCAACAATGTCTTCACCTGGACCGACGCCGACGGCCAACAGCAAGAACGGTCGATTCCGCCAACGCTGCTGGCCACCGCGATGGGTCAGATCGACGATATTGGCCGCTGTGTCTCTCCTGACTTGAAGCGAGCGGGCAACCGGCTGGCGATTGCTGGCCTCTCCTCTGGCGACCTCGCCGGCAGCCAGCTGGCGGTACTCGGCCGCGTCGCTGGGGGCCAGGTACCTGCCGTTGATTTCGCGGCCTGCCGAGAGGTCTTTGCCGCGATCCACCAGCTCAACCAGCACCGCCTGCTGGCCGGCTGCCACGATCTCTCCGACGGTGGGCTGGCGGTCGCCGTTGCCGAAATGGCAATCGGCAGCGGACTCGGGGCCACCCTCGACCTGACTGCCGTACCACTGGCGGCTGGCACCCCCGCCCCAGCTGCGGATGATCTCGCCAGCCTGGTAACCGTGGCCGCCACGGAAACGCCGGGACGCTTCCTGCTGGAGATTGCCGACGAGCATGCTGACCGCGTGGCAGCGGTGCTTGGCAACCTGCCCTGGGCCTGGATCGGCCATGTCACCGACGACGGGCAGTTGACTCTGCAGGCTGGAAGCAACACGGTTGTCGCGGCCCTGCCGGTTCCGTCCCTGGCCACCGCCTGGCGAGCCCCCAGCCAGGCGCAATCATCCTTCATCGCTTCTGTCTAAGGAACCCGTCATGCTTGCTCCTCGCGCTCTCATCCTCCGCGGCCCGGGCACCAACTGTGACCAGGAAACAGCCCATGCCTTCGAACGCGCCGGTGGCGTGAGCCGCCGAGTCCACGTCCGCAGTCTGGCTGAGAAGCCGGCATTGCTCGATGACGTGCAGATTTTCTGTATCCCCGGCGGCTTCTCATATGGGGACGACATCGCCAGCGGCCGCATCCTCGCCTTGGAACTGAGCCAACGACTCGGCGATGCCCTCCGCCGGTTTCATGAGCGGGGCGGACTGATCCTCGGCATCTGCAATGGCTTTCAGGTTCTGCTCCAGACTGGTCTGCTGCTTCCAGCCACCCCTGCCGGTCAGCCACAGGCCACACTGGCACACAACACCTCCGGCCAGTTCATCGACGGCTGGGTGCACCTGCAGGCGACCCCGGGCAATTGCGTCTTCCTGCGTGGGCTCAGTCAGTTCGAACTGCCAGTGGCCCATGCCGAGGGCCGCTTTGCCACAGCGAGCGACGCCTTCCTCGACACGCTCGACGCCTCAGGCCAGCTGGTCCTCCGCTATGCCAACACCCCGACCGGCCAGTCGACCAACCCCAACGGGTCGGTCCGCAACGTTGCTGGGATCTGCGACACCTCCGGACGGATTCTGGGCCTGATGCCCCATCCGGAGCGGTTCATCGAGGCCACCCAGCACCCCGCCTGGGCCGGACGGCTCAACCCCGAGGCCGCCGGGGCGGGGCTGGCGATCTTCCGCAATGCCCTGCGGGCTGCGGGTGGAGATGCAGGTTGACCCAGTCCGCTGGTCTGCCTACCTTCCCTACCCCTTGTTGCGGATCCCATCTCAGGCCAACGGACGAATTATGCAGTCGTGCCGTCCAGCTTCCCCTGCACTGTCACGGCTGGTGCCGCCTGCGTTGCTGCTGGCACTGACGCTGGCCGGCTGCCGCCTTCCCCTCCTTGACGGCCTGCTGACCACGTCAGCGGATGACTCGACTGAGGCCCTGCTGGGTGGCCTTGCCGATGGCTCGGCCGCAGCCGGCAAACTGGAAACGCTGCCGCTGGAATGCACATTCATCAGACACGCCGAAGAGGACGCGGACCTCGGTGACGACCTCTGGAATCTGGTCGACGAACAGTGCCTTCCAACTGATCTGCGGTATCGGCTCAACAGCAACGGCCTGCGGGCCGGCATGATCCGCGGAAGCCTGCCACCCACGCTCGCTGCCCGGTTCAGTCCAACGGCAGACGCAGCCGCCCCGACAGATGGCAGCCTGCTGGAGGCTGATCAGGCCGTTGTCCGCCGCGTGGTCCAGGCCCTCGCCGGACGTTCCACTGAAATCGTCGCCACACCACGGGTCCCGGAACTGGTGCTGCTGGAGCGCGACACCCGCTCGTCGGCCGAGCAACTCTCCGGGCAGACCTATGCTGATGCCAGTGCCATTTTTGACGTGCGGATCACGCCCGCTGCGGACGGCGGCATTGGCCTCAGCCTGACCCCCTTGATCAAGCACGGACCGATCGAACGCAGTTGGATTGGCGACGACGGGGCCTTTCGGCTGGAGGCCGGCCAACGCAAAACGCTGATGGACCGGCTGGTGCTTGAGCTACGACTGCCTGCCGACGGCACCCTGATCCTCGCCTCGGCCGGGCCTCCCTCCTCGAGTCTGGGCGACGCCTTCTTTCGGGATCCCCGCGGCCGCCACGAAGGTCGCCGGCTGCTGGCGGTGCGAATGCTGGCTCGCACAAACGACCCGATGTTTACCGCAGGCCCCGCTGCCACGGCTGACGACTGAGAAGCTGGGTAAACCTGGCAGGCCAACCGGTCTCCTGTCGTATGGCTTGGTCATGCCATGCCTGTTGTGCCGATTGAAACCGATAGGAGGTTGGTTTTCGCCTCCCTCCGCGATTTCGGCAGCCGTCAGCGGGAACGTTCTCCCGACCATGATCTGCGTTGCCGTCGATTCTTTCGGGCAGAACCATGAGTACCACCGCGACGAAAAAATCCTCCTCCTCAACCCTCCACCGCCCAAAGGCATCGACCGTGTTCGCCGCCGCCTTTTTGGCTGGAGCGGCAGCGGCGGTGGCAGTCAATCGCGCGTTTGATGTGCACCTGGCCCAGTCTGTTCCGCAGGTCGAAAGTGAGCCGATCTTCGTTGCCCTGCGTTCCCTCCCCAAGGGTGCTCCGGTCAGCATTTATGACGTCGCGCTCAAGGATTGGCCGACCGCCATGATGCCCTCAACGGCCCTGCGTGCCGATGCGAATTTTGAACATGTGGTGCTTCGCCATCCGGTGCAAGAAGGGCAGCCGATTCTGTCGCTGCAACTGGCCGAGGTTCAACCGGAGCCGGCGCAGCAACTCGCTGCCGCTGCTCAGCCTGCCGAAAGCCTGCCCACCAAGCCCCAGAAACCGGCTGCCTCAGCCTTC
>JBDQOY010000035.1:0-5619 GCA_040260935.1 Pirellulales bacterium | reverse complement strand
TGGCCCCTGCCCGAGTGGCGGCAGTGACTTCTGCCGGATCAAAACTGTCGATCGATACCCGAAAGCCCTCAGCCACCAGCATTGCCACGGCCGCACCGACAGCGGCCCACGGCTCGCCCGGGGTGCAGCCAATGTCGATCGTGTCAGCGCCGGCCTCGCGAAGTCGCCTCGCTTCTGTCAGGAGGCCAGCCTGGTGCTCTCGGTCAATTCCAGCAACGTCGAGGCTGCCGCTGATTGGGGCTGCGAGGTGGTGGTGGTGCCCGATGTGCCCGCCACGTGCGAGGGCTTTGACGAGACGACCGCCCGGCTGACAGCCCGCGGCGTGCCGCTGCGGCTCGATCCAGTGCTCGAGCCAATTGGGTTTGGATTGGCCGCCAGCCTTGGTCGCTATCTCGATGTCCGCCGCCGGTATCCCGAGGCGGCGATGATGATGGGGATCGGCAATCTGACCGAATTGACCGATGTCGATTCTGCGGGCATCAATACGCTGCTGCTCGGCTTCTGTCAGGAGACGGGGATTCGCTCGGTGCTAACCACTGAGGTCATTCACTGGGCCGCAAGCAGTGTCCGTGAGTGTGCCTTGGCCCGTCCACTGGTCTACCACGCGGTCACGCACAAAAGCCTGCCGAAGCATATCGAGCCCCGGCTGGTGACGCTGCGGGGCGGAAAGCCGCAGGCCCACGGCGACGAGGCCCTTGACCGGCTGGCAGCCGCCATTCGCGACCCGAACTTTCGGATCTTCGCCGAGCGAGGGCAGATTCACCTGGTGGGCCGGGGGCTTCACCTGGCTGCCCGCGATCCGTTTGCCCTGTTTGATCAGCTGGCGGTCCACGGTCGTGACGATGTTGATGCCAGCCATGCCTTCTATCTCGGCTATGAGATGGCAAAGGCAGTGACTGCCCTGACGCTCGGGAAGGATTACCGACAGGATCAGGCCCTCGATTGGGGCTACCTGACCGAAGCAGAAATTGGCTGCGGCCCTTCAGCGGCAGCAGCCCGGGCAGCGGCGGGAGAGGCATCGCAGCCCGCGGCCCCGCCGAAACACGGAGCGTCCCCATGAACCTTGAGATGAGCCTCGATTCGCTCCATCACTGGTACACGGCCTCGGGGGCACTGGTTGCCGAACTTCCGGCGGCGTTTCCTGCCGAACGCATCATGCGGGGGCTGGCCGAGTGCCCGGGGCTGGTCTGCTTCGACAGCAGTTCAGCCGGCACGCCTAGCGAGGCAGCGGGGCAGGCGGAAGCCGCAGCGCTGGAGCTTGCCCGGTTTTCGTTTCTGGCGGCGGATCCGATTTTCACGTGGAGCCTGCCTCCAGCTGCTGGCAACGACTCAAGCGATCAATTGCGGCTGATTCTTGGGGAAGCCCGGCGGGTGCTGATCGACTGCCGCTGCCCGACCATCCCTGGACTGCCGCCGTTTCAAGGTGGCCTCGCCGGGCTGTTGTCGTTCGATGCGGGGCTAGCGCACCTAGGCGTACCGGTCACGGCAGCCCGGCCAGCCCAACTGCCACAGATCCAGCTTGGGCTCTACGACGTGGTCTTCACCTTTGACCATCAGCGGGAACGAGCCTGGGCGATTTCGCAGGGCCTGCCAGCAGGGGGGCAGGCGGCGCGGAGGCAGCGAAGCCGGCAGCGGCTGGAGCACCATCTGGCCGCAGTCGCAGCGACGGCCGCAACAGAGGCCCCGGATCCACGGTGGCAGCGGCCAACGGAGAGCCAGACGCTGCCGGGGTTGGTGCCGCTGCCGGGCAGCCCGGGCGTGTTTTCAACCCACACGGAGGCCGACTATCTGACGATGGTGCAGGCGGGAATCGACCTGGTGCGGGCGGGTGATATTTTTCAGGTCAATCTGGCGCAGCAGTTATGTGTGCCCGCCAGGTGCGATCCGCTTGCGCTGTACCGCGTGGCCCGCCGACTCAACCCGGCCCCGTTTGCGGGCTTTCTCTCGCTTGACGATGGGGCGATTGTCAGCATGTCGCCAGAACGGTTTCTGAAGGTGACGAGAGACCGAGTCTGGATGCATCCCATCAAGGGAACCCGCCGGGTACTGGCCAGCCCTGAGGCCGATCTCTTTGCCGGGGCCGACCTCGGCGCGAGTGAAAAGGACCGGGCGGAAAATGTGATGATCGTGGACCTCGTGCGGAACGATCTCGCCCGTGTCTGCCGCCCAGAGTCTGTTGAGGTTGAAGCCCTCTGTCGCCTTGAGCGGTTTCGCTATGTGCAGCATCTGGTGTCCGTGGTCAGCGGCAGGCTGCTGCCGGGAGCAGGGCCACTCGATGCGGTCCTGGCAAGTTTCCCGGGTGGAAGTGTCACCGGGGCGCCCAAACGCCGCGCCTGTGAAATCATCAGTGACCTTGAGCGGGCGGGCCGGGGGCCCTACTGCGGGACGCTGGGCTACGTGGGGTTTGACGGCGCCGCCGACTTCAACCTGTTGATCCGCAGTTTTGTGGTTGGTCCTGACGAGATCAGCTTTTCGGTGGGCGGGGGCATCACGGTCGGCAGTGACCCTGCTGCGGAATATGCCGAGAGCCTGCATAAGGCTGAGGGCATGCTGCGGGTGCTGGCGGCATTTGCCGGGGAGGAGCCGGCATGATCGTCGTGCTCGACAATCACGACAGCTTCGTCTTCAACCTGGCCCGCTATCTGCGGTTGCTTGGGGCACCGGTCGAAGTGCTTTCAAGTCATGCCGTCAGCCCGGCCGAAGTGGCTGCCCGGCAGCCGGCCGGCATTGTGCTTTCGCCTGGTCCCTGTACGCCGAATGAGGCTGGCTGCTCGGTTGCCTGTGTGCAGCAGTTGCGGGGGCGGGTGCCGATTCTGGGGGTCTGCCTGGGGCATCAGGCAATTGTTGCAGCAGCGGGTGGCGTGGTCCTCCAGAGTCGTCAGCCGCAGCATGGCCGCACCAGTGAGGTGTTGCATGATGGCACGAATCTTTTCGCCGGGCTTCCCAGTCCGCTGCGAGCCTGCCGCTATCACTCGCTGGTGGTCAGCGAGCCTTCGCTGCCCAGTGATCTGGCAGTGACCGCTCGGACGGCTGACGGCATGGTGATGGCGGTTGCCAACGACGCGGACCGGCTCTATGGCGTGCAGTTCCATCCGGAGTCGATTCTGACCGAGGGTGGATTTCGGCTGCTGGCCAACTTTCTGGAGCGGACCGGCCTCGCGGTGGCTGCCGAACACGTATCCAACCTCGACGCCGATTTGATGCGGCAGGCGGGTGAGGCGATGCAGGAGCCGGGCCACGATTTGCTTCGGGGCGTGAGCTTCTGAACAGGTGAGCTTCCGAGCAGGGGCCGGCTGACTTCCTGCCCGGGGTTGCGGCAGTGCTGCCTGCTGACTGGGCGGCTTGTGTCGGCTGCAGCGGGTAGCGGGCCACCAACACCAAGACGTATCGTTCCGTCCGGCCGCTGTTTTTCTGCTGCTTTCCCGGGCCGCCCAAATTGTTTTCAGGGGTGCCGCTGGTTTCGGCACGCCCTTTGCGTTACCCGCCATAGCCACGTGGCTGCGTCGTGGTGACGCAGTGACGTGGCAGGGCAGGACGCCGTTCCTGCCTTCCTTCCTGAAAACAGAGTTTAAAAAAGGCGGAGGATCGTCATGAAGACACTCGGGGATCGTTGGATGTATGGGCTACTTCTGGGAGTAGTCACCTGTTTGGCCGTGGGAGTGGTTTCGACTGCATTCCCTGCGACGGCTGTCGCCCAAGAAGAGCCCGCGGCTGCTGCTGCGGAAGAGGCTCCGGCTGCCGAAGAAGAAGCGAAACTGGCAAAGGCAGAAAAGCCTGAGGCGGAAACACCTGCTGAGGAAGCGGCCGAGGTCGAAGCGGCGGCTGATCCACTGGCTGCCTACATCGCTGAGGCTGATTACACGATCAACACGTTGATCATGTTTATCTGCGCGGTGTTGGTGCTGTTCATGCAGGCCGGTTTTGCCATGGTCGAAGTCGGCCTGAATTCGTCGAAAAATGCCGTCAACATTCTGGCGAAGAATGTGATGGATCTCTGTGTCGGCGTGCTGCTCTACCTGTTCATAGGGTTCACCCTGATGTACCCAGGCGATGCCTGGATCGTGGACGGATGGGTTGGAACGCCTTCGCCCTTCGTGGTGGCATCTGAGGGCACCGAGTACGGCGATTACAGTTCCTACGCTGACTTTCTTTTTCAGGTGGCGTTTGCCGCGACAGCCGCGACCATCGTGTCAGGTGCTGTTGCCGGGCGGATGAAGTTTTCGGCCTACCTCGTCTACAGTGCGATTCTGACTGGGTTGATTTACCCAATCAGCGGAGCCTGGAAGTGGGGCGGTGGCTGGTGTGACGCGATGGGTTTCCAGGACTTTGCGGGAAGCATCGTCGTGCATGCAGTCGGTGGGTTTGCCGGGCTGGCCGGTGCGATCTTCCTGGGGCCACGCATTGGTCGCTTCTCTCGCGATGGGAAGAGCCAGCCGATCCCAGGCCATAACATTTCCTTCGCTGCCCTGGGTGTCTTCATCCTCTGGGTGGGTTGGTATGGCTTTAATCCTGGCAGCCAGCTCACCTATGCCGGTGCTGCCAATGCAAACGCCACGACCTACATCGCCCTGACCACAACGCTGGCGGCTGCCGCCGGTGCGGTGACCGCGTTGCTGACCGCCTGGGTAATGTTTGGCAAGCCCGATGTCACGATGGCCCTCAACGGCGTGCTCGGTGGTCTCGTGGCGATCACGGCCAATTGTGACCGAGTCTCACAGGGTGAGTCGCTGATCATCGGCCTCATCGGCGGGTTATTGGTTGTGATGGGTATCTTGATCCTGGAAAAGTTCAAGATTGACGATCCAGTCGGTGCCTGGCCTGTTCACGGCCTCTGCGGCCTCTGGGGAGGGCTAGCCACCGGTATCTTCGGCGACCTCCCCAAGGGTGTTGGGTCAGTCGGCGAGTTCTTCACTACCCAGGTGATCTGCAGCCTTTCGATCTGCGCCTGGGCCTTCGTCACGATGTCAATCGTGTTCGGGGTGCTCAAGGCAATCGGCATGCTGCGGGTGTCGCCCGAAGTTGAGCAGGGCGGTCTTGACCTGCACGAACATGGCCTGCGGGCCTACCCCTTGGGGGCTGATCAGTAAGCCTCCGGTTTGTGTCCAGAAGGATGCCCCAATGGCCTGGACGAGCATTCCGCCTTGCTCGTCCAGGCCGGGGTGTTTCTGTTTTCACGGAAAGCTCGGGCCTCGTGCCCGACTTTCCTTGGGGCGGAACCCTGCGAAGCCGAGGTTCGCAGGCCTCCGCTGGTGCTGATTGGCGGCCTCCTGCCGCCGTCTGGCAGTCTTCACGGAAAGCTCGGGCTTCCTGCCCGAATTTCCTTGAGGCGGAACCCTGCGAAGCCAAGGTTCGCAGGCTCCCGCTGGTGCTGATCGGCGGCATCCTGCCGCCGGGTGGCAGTCTTCACGGAAAGCTTGGGCTTCCTGCCCGACTTTCCTTGGGGCGGAGCCCTGCGAAGCCAAGGTTCGCAGGCCTCCGCTGGTGCTGATTGGCGGCATCCTGCCGCCGGGTGGCAGTCTTCACGGAAAGCTTGGGCTTCCTGCCCGACTTTCCTTGGGGCGGAACCCTGCGAAGCCGAGGTTCGCAGGCCTCCGCTGGTGCTGATTGGCGGCCTCCTGC
>JBDQOY010000034.1:0-8246 GCA_040260935.1 Pirellulales bacterium | reverse complement strand
GGCTTCCTCAGCTCTGGGCATCAGGTCGGACCAGGCGGCCTTGAGCAATTTGGGGTCGAAGAGCCGGGCCGCCCGTTCGGTCAGCGTGGGGCTTTCCGGAGCGGTGCTGGCGGTTGGTGCCGGCCGGCTGGCAACCGGAGCATCATGCTGAGTGTTTCTCGGGGCCGCCTTGCCACCGACGCTTGGACGGGCCACCGGGACAATTGCCTCCAGCGCCGGTTCACTTCCGGTGGCCGCCTCGGCTTCTGACTGGCCCAGCGATTCGACCCACGACGGCATCCGCATCGCGGCGTTGGGCTGCGATTCGGCCGCGAGGCTGACGGTTGTGGCTCCGGTCGCCACCAGGGCGAGGGCGGCGGGAGCCAGCCGGGACAGGCAAGCGTGGAACGAGCGGGGGCGTGGCATCAGGATCACGGTTCGGGCCTCCGGGGACACATGGGCAGGCATCACCTGACGCCGCTCCACGTTTGGCGGCGGACACTAGAAGTCGTTCCTGACTGCGTCCACCCCAAATTTCATAGGTGTGCGGTGGAATGGGGATCGGGCGATAGAGTAGGAAAGGTGGGCTGGCACTGTGGTTTGACTCGACGGCCGACCTCTCCTGGCCTCCCGGTGGCGGCCGCCCGCGGAAAGCAGCTGTGTTTATGACAAATTCTTCGGTACCTCCCCCGCACATCGTCATTCTTGGCGGCGGTCTGGCTGGTCTGGCTGCAGCCGAAGCGGTGGTCTCTCAGGCGGACCCGGCTGCTCCGCCGCAGGTGACCGTCCTGGAGGCGGCGGAGCGGTTTGGTGGGATCATTGAGACGGAGTACGACGATGGCTGGCTGGTGGAACGGGCAGCCGACACCTTTCTGACAGCCCGCCCCGAAGGGCTCGATCTGGTGCACCGACTGGGGCTCGACGATGCCCTGGTGTCGGTGTCTCTTTCCGCCCGGCGGGCGCTTGTGTGGAGCCCGGCGGCCCGGGGCGGTGGGGGACGGCTTGTGCCGGTGCCGGCCGGCTTCCGCCTGCTTGCTCCCGGGCGGCCAGCGGCGCTCCTGAAGACGCCGTTGCTCTCGTGGCCGGGCCGGGTGCGGGCGGCGCTGGAACAGTTTGTTCCGCCGCGTCAGGGGCCGGGTACGGATGAGAGCCTTGAGGCATTTGCCGTCCGCCGGTTGGGGCGAGAAGCGTTCGACCGGCTGGTGCAGCCGTTGGTCTCAGGAATCTGGACCGCTGACCCCGCCCGGTTGAGCATGGCGGCTGCCTGCCCCGACTTCCTCGCGTTGGAGCGGAAGCATGGCAGCCTGACCCGTGGGGAAAAACACCGGCTCCGGACAGCCGGCCTCAATGCTGACGCCAGTGGGGCCCGGTACGGGCAGTTTGTTTCGTTTCAGCGTGGCATGCAGACGCTCATCGACGGGCTCGTTGCCCGGTTGCGTGCCCACGGTGTTGAACTCGTCTGCGACCGGGTGGAAACACTTCGCCGGGAGGCGGCTGGCTGGAATGTTGGTGTCGCAGGCGGGGCCCCCCTCTCGGCGTCGGCCGTTGTGGTCGCCTTGCCAGCCCCGGTGGCAAGGCGATTACTGGCCCCATCGGCCCCTGAGTTGGCAAAGGAGTTGGCGGGCATTGAGTATTCCGGCGCGGCGATAGTCTCGCTGGGATTTGCCCGTGCGGATGTGGGGCATCCTCTGGATGCCGCTGGCATGATCGTGCCCCGAATCGCCGGGCGGCATCTGCTGGCCGCCAGTTTTTCGAGCACAAAATTTCCCGGGCGGGCGCCGGCTGACGCGGTGCTCATCCGCGGCTTTCTCGGTGGTGCCCTCGACCCGACTGCGGCCGAACGGTCCGATCATGAGATCAGCCAACAGGTCCTGGCTGATCTGCGGGATATCCTCGGAATCCGCGGTGAGCCACGCTATGGCCGGATTGATCGGTGGCATGCGGCGATGCCCCAGTACAACCTCGGGCACGTTGATCGCATCAAACGCATTCGCGCTGCTGAAAGCCGGCTCCCGGGGCTCGCGCTGGCCGGTGCTGCGTATGAAGGGGTGGGGATCCCACAGGTCATTGCGGCTGGCCAGCAGGCGATGGAACGGGCAGTTGGCAGCCAGCAAACGGAAGCCTGAGCCACGTCGATCCAGCTGCAGGTGAACGGAGCCAATCCCGCTCTCGTCGAGCGTTCGAAGCAGGCAGGAGACGACGCCTACTTCTTGGCTACTTCGTCGTCAGTCTTGCTCGTCTTTTTCTTCTTCATCGAGATCTTGTAGACCCGTACCTTTGGCAGGCCGAGAGGACTTTGGCCGTCCTGCCACTTCTCCAACTCTTTGAGTTTGACAATCCGTTCGGCCCGGCTGAGAACACCGCGGCTGCCGCCGCCGCCTTTACGGACCCGAAGACTTTTGTTCATCGTCATGGCAAGAACTCCTCGCGTGCTGCCTGCCCATCGCAAGAGGGCAGGGTCGGGGGGGTGCAATCTCCCGAGTCCCCTAGTGTAGGACACGGCCGTTTTGCTGCAAGGCCCGCTGGTCAGTCGAGACGGGCGATTTTACGAGAAAATTCAGCCATTGAGTCGGGGCGGTCGTCGGGTTCACCCCGCAGGCAGGCCATGATAGCGTCAGCGAGGCGGTCGGGGATGTCAGCCGCCCGCTTCCGAATGTCGGGGGCGGGAGTGTCGTGGGCAAGGGCTTCCCGGGCACCGCCGCCCGGCCAGGGCAGCAGGCCACAGCAAATCTCGTAGGCGGTAACCCCAAACGAGAAGATATCGAGTCGGCGGTCAGACTGCCGCCGGCGGATCACTTCGGGGGCCATGTAGTTGGGAGTGCCGGAGCGATTGCCGGGCCGCAGAAAGGGCGGACTGTCGGGAACCGAGAGGCCAAAATCAAACAGCGTCACCCGGCCCTCGTTGTCCAGCATGAGATTACGCGGGCAGATGTCGCGGTGGACAAAGCCAGCCTGGTGGACCGTCTCAAGCCCTTTGGCAACCTGGCGAACGATGGCAATCCGCTCAGGGAGTGTCAGTGGCGCACCCCGCTTCAGCCGAAAGTGGACCAGGACACCTTCGAGAAAGTCCTGCAGGATGTACTGGCCACCGTCAGATGTCCGGCCGTGCTCATGGGTGGTGACGACATGGTCACCGCGAATCTGCATTCCGATGTCCCCTTCGCACGGTTTTTTGAGGCCCTTGAAGCGGGCCTCAATCGGCGCCAGTTTGGCGGCGTCAGGGAGTTTCAGGCCAAAGATCTGCCCCGACTCAATTTCGCGGACTTTGTAGAACGCCGACATCGTGCCGGCAATACCCTCGCCGAGTCGCTCAAACCGTCGCCAGACGTGAAGTTTCGGAGGTCCACTGAAGGAGAGGAGCGGGGCCAGCAGGCTGCGAAGATTCATGGGCGGCAGAGGCGACAGGAGAGCAGGGCACTACAGGGAAGAGTGTGCCGTCACTTTTTCAACGCCGAGATCTCCGTATGGGCAGCAGCCAACTCCTGCTCGAGCCGGGGAATTTCAGTCGGGTCATCAGGCTGCTTTTTGGCAGCCGCCAGCAGTTGCTGCAGTTTGGCGATCTTCTGCTGGAGCACGTCAATTCGTTTTTTCGTTTTTTTATCCATCGGGAGTTCAGGTAGGAGTCTGGAGAGAGTGGCGAGGGTGATGCTACTTCTCGGTAGGCGGCTCGCCTGAGGCCGCGGGTTCGGTCACGGTAGTTGGTTCAGCAGCAGCCTCGTCACCCTCGGCACGGAAGGCAGAGCCAGCCTCGGAGTCTTCATACCGAGCTTCGGTATCGGCTGCTTCCTGGGGCGTCTGCTCAAGGCGGACGCCCTGTGGCTCGGTGCCTGGGGCTGCCGGACCCGTATGCAGGTTCCGAAGCCAGCCTGACAGCATGATGACAGCCACCGCCAGACCGAGTGTTACGCCCAGCCAACGTGAACGGTCGCGACGGAGCCAGGCGGTGCCTGTGCCCCTGCCGACGAGTCCACTGGCCAGGTAAAAGACCGCCAGAGCTATCAGGAATTTGACGCCAAAAATGGCGTGATAGTTGGTCTGTCGCATCCACTGGCCCTCGGCCCAGCCCTGCGCTTTCACGGTACTGTTGAACAGCAGAAAGTTGGTCAGCCCGCTGGCCAGAAGCAGGGTGATGCCGATGATCACGAAGGGGAGCCAGCGGCGACGAACCGACTCGTGCAGTCGGTTGCGAGTTTCCTCATCGGTGTCGTTGAGGGCTGGCACAAAGGCAAACCGCATGAAGGCGAGGCCGCCAACTAGCAGAACTACACCCAGAATATGAGACCAGCGCAACACAAGCAGGAGGGCTTCCATCGTTTGATTGTCCTCGGAGGTCAGGGGGACGCTAGCAGCAACGCCACGGAGCCTGCATCGTAGCCGCTGGCCCGCACCTGCGTCCAACCACTGGCAAAAACCCCGAGGCGGCGGCGGACGGCGTTAGTCGCCTCAGGCGGCGTTACCCATAGGCGACGCCACCCAGGTGGTTGCCGGTGCGCCGCCACGGTATTCTGCGAGGAATCCGCCCGCCCGCCTGTAGATGCCTTTCATGAACAACCTGATGAGCTGGTCGACTGATCCCGAAGACGAGTCCATTCTGCCGCTTGATGCCGATACCATGACGCACCAGCGCTGGATGCGGCTGGCACTCGATGAGGCACGGCAGGCTGTTGAGGAGGATGAGGTGCCGGTTGGGGCGATTGTTGTCGCCAGCGGCCGGGTGATTGCCAGTGCCCACAACCAGCGAGAGCAACTGGCCGATCCCACCGCGCATGCCGAAATGATTGCCCTGACGCAGGCCTCAGCTGCGATCAACTCGTGGCGGCTGGAGCAGTGCGTGCTCTACGTCACCCTGGAGCCTTGCCCGATGTGTGCCGGGGCGATCCTGCAGGCCAGGGTGCCGGTGGTGATCTGGGGCGCGGCTGATCCCAAAGCCGGGGCGGTTGAATCGCTCTACCGGTTGTTTGATGATCCGCGACTGAACCATCGCGTTGACCATGTCGGACGTGTCCTCGAGGCCGACTGTGGCCGGCTGCTCACCGAGTTTTTTCGCGAGAAGCGGCAGCGGCACTGAGGCAGCAGGCCGGAGAGGAACGCGGCAGGAAGAGGCAAGCCTGTGACGAGCAGGCCCCGAGGCCTTACCGCTGGTCGATCGGCACAAATTCTCGGCAGGTTTCGCCAGAGTAGATCTGCCGGGGCCGGCAGATTTTCTTGGTGGGGCTGCGGTGCATTTCCATCCAGTGAGCGATCCAGCCCGGCATTCGTCCCATCGCAAAGAGCACGGTGAACATCTGCTCGGGGATGCCCATCGCCCGGTAGATCACGCCGGAGTAGAAGTCGACGTTTGGATAGAGCTTCCGTTCAATGAAGTACTCATCGGCGCGGGCCACCTCTTCGAGTTGTTGTGCGATGTCAAACAGCGGATCCTGCCGGTCAATCTTTGCCAAGAGTTTGTCGCAGGTTGCCTTGATCAGCTTTGCCCGTGGGTCGTAGTTCTTGTAAACCCGGTGGCCGAATCCCATGAGCCGGAAGCCAGAGTCCTTTTTCTTCGCCAGGTCGACGTACTTCTTGACGTTTCCGCCATCGGCGACAATCTGCTCGAGCATTTCAACGCACGCTTGATTGGCGCCACCGTGGAGTGGACCCCAGAGTGCCGAGATGCCCGCGGAAATGCTGGCGAACAGATTGGCGTCACTGGACCCGACCATGCGGACGGTTGAGGTGGAACAGTTTTGCTCGTGGTCGGCATGGACGATCAGCAGCATGTCGAGTGCTTCGGCAAAATCTGGGTCGATATGGTAGTCCTCGCACGGGACTGCGAACATCATCTGCAGGAAGTTTTCGCAGTACGACAACGCATTGCTGGGGTAGATCAGCGGTTGCCCGATCGACTTCTTGTAGCTGTAGGCGGCAATGGTTGGCAGTTTTGCCAGAAGTCGATGAACGCTCACTTCCACCTGCCGAGGGTCCCGGACATCGAGTGAGTCTTGGTAGAAGGTTGACAACGCCCCGACGACACTGCCGACGATTGCCATCGGGTGGGCATCTCGAGGGAAGCCGTTGTAAAAACTCCGCATGTCCTCGTGAATCATCGAGTGATGAGAGAGTGACCGGCGGAACTGGTTGAGTTCGGCGCTGGTTGGCAGGTCTCCATAGATCAGCAGGTAGGCTACCTCGATGAAGTCGCAGCGTTTGGCTAGATCTTCGATAGGGTAGCCGCGGTATCGCAGCACCCCTTCTTCGCCATTGAGAAATGTGATGCCGCTGGTGGTCGAGCCAGTGTTGACGTAGCCTTCATCGAGGGTGATCAGGCCGGTGCTGGAACGCAGGCGTGAGATGTCGATCGCCCGTTCGCCCTCAGTCCCCACAATGACGGGCAGGTCGAGAGATTCTCCGTTGAGCGACAGGCTGGCCGGGGTGTCGGCACGGGTGCCTGGCCAGGGGGGCACAGGAAGGGGAGATTTGGTGGTCGGGGCACTCATGCAGCAGCCTCCAGAGAGGGTCGATCCGCAGCGAACCAACTGCGGGATGAACCACGTCCAATGCGTCGAAGGGGAAAGTCTAGCCCGCTGGAGACCGGCCAGCAATTGACCCGCCTGTCCGCCGGGATTCATCGACGGCTCCCCCCCAGAGGTTTCGGGAAGGGTTAGCGAATTGGTCCGCGGCGACCTGCTGCCATCACAGTCGACTCTGCATCGTCGGCAAAGATGGTCCAGACCGGCGTTCGCTCGCGGAGCCGTTCAAGGTAGTCGTCCTGCGCTCGCTGCATGCGTTGCTGGGCAAGGGTCACGCGGATGCCCACCTGGGCCTCGATGAACGGTGTGCGGCCAGCCTCGTTCCGTTCGATCACCCGGACGATATGCAGGGTACTGCCATCGTCAAGAATGGCGCTGAGTTCCCCGACGGGGAGGCTGAAGATGGCGGTGTCGATGGCGTCCGACACGAGACTGCCCTGAGAGGTCCAATCGTATTGCCCGCCCGTGCTGGCCGTTGGGCCTTCGGACTGCTCCTTGGCAACGTCAGGGAATGGACGTCCTTGGAGGACCTCGTTCCCCATCGCGGCCAGCCGATTCCAGGCAACGTCCCGAGGCTGCGTCGGGCTGATCTTTACCGTCAGCTGTTCAAACCGCGCCTGTGCCGGAAACTCGTAGTCGTCGAGGTGATTCTGGTACCAGGCAATCATCTCGGCATGGGGAATTTCACCGGCTGTCTTGGCATTCTGCTGCATCCATTCCTGGGCGAGTGCCCGCTCGAAGAACATTTTGCGCATCCGTTCAAGCGATTGTCCCTGGCTGCGAAGCAGCTGCTCGTATTCCCGGATCGATGAGACTCCGGCCGCTTCTACCATTTTGGGAAGTTGTTCCCGATCAAACGCCTCGTCGACCTTCTCGCGAATTTCAGGGAGACGCTCCTCGGGAATGGTGCGACAGGCATCGACGTAGACAAGGAGCGTTTGCAGATGCGGATCGAGCACCTGCTCATAGATCTTCAGTTTGAGTTCTTCGATCTGTTCCGGCTTGAGGCCGGGCGAGACCTTTGCCAGCCACTCGGAAGCGGCGGGAGTCATCAAGTCGCCTGCCAGCACGACCTCTGATCCGACTCGGGCGACCACCATCGCCATCTCAATTGACTTCATGCCCGGCAGATCGGCTGAAGCAGAGGACGCTGTCGCTGTTGAGGGTGAGGTCACGGCCTCCTGATAGTCGGCGAGCACCACAGTTCCATCAGAGGCCGGCTTTGATTCTTCAGTGCCGGTCCTCTGCGGTGTTGCCGAATCATCGGTCAGTGGCAGCAGGTTCCCGTTCTCGTCCACGGGTTCGAGCGGGCCACCGGGAAGTTCCAGAATGCTCGAGAGCACATGGTTGTTAAGTGCCGTGGGAGCGGCGGTGGGCCAGCCAGCCGGCCGGGAGATGCTTTCCGGAATGGTCGGCATGGCCGGTTCGAAGAGAGCTGGAGCGGCTGAGGGCGGTGCATCGGGCTCGCCAGCCAAGGCCACCACCGGCAGGCTCAGAAGCAGCACCAGGCTGGCGGCCAGTTGCCACGCTCGACGCGGAGGACGGAGAGAAGATCGCACGGGGTACTCTGCGCTGAAGGACGGACCAGACTCAGTCGAGGACATGCCGCCAACGGGCTCGACCGGTGCGGAAGGCTACAGATCAGCGGGCTGCGGAAAAAGGGAGATCCTGATGCGGGAATCACCTCCCGCCTTTTCCCTTTCGCCCAGGTTTCCCGTCTGCCCGAAATAGGCTGCTTGTAATCAGTCATCACAACAT
>JBDQOY010000033.1:0-3340 GCA_040260935.1 Pirellulales bacterium | reverse complement strand
CTGCTGGTGTTTGTGGGGACCGCGCCGCGGGGGCGGCGTTGGCTGGCCCGGGGGTCGTTCGTCTTGCTTGCGCTTTCTCCGCTCCCGTTGGTGTTGGAGGTGCTGTTTCCGACAGCGGCGGGGGCAGCAGGTTTTGCCCACCAGGCAGTTCGTTTTTTTGCGTTGGCGTCGCTGCTGCAGTCGCTGCTGCTGGTCGTCGTGGTCTCGGTCTGGGAACGGGTTGGGTGGCCACTGCCCCAGATCTTCCTCGATGTACTTCGGATTGGCTTGGTCGGCGTGGCGTTGCTGGCCATTCTCTGGGAAGCGGGTGCGGCGGCGGGTGATCTTTTCGCCGGCTCTGCAGTGGTCACGGCGGTGCTCGGCTTTGCCCTGCGGGATACTCTGGGGAACGTCTTTGCCGGGTTGGCGATCCATGCCGAACATCCCTTTGAGGTCGATGACTGGATCCAGTACGACGACAATCAGGCGCACATCGGCAAGGTGGTCGAGATCAATTGGCGGGCCACGAAAGTGATCACGCTCGACCTCGCCTATGTGATTATTCCCAACGGGCAACTCGCGCAGGCATCGATCCGGAATTTCACCAAGCCTGATCCCTGGTCACGCCGCAGCCTCTTCATCACGGCACCCTATGAGGTGCCACCCCAGCGGGTGCAGGCGATCATTCTCGAGGCGATCCGCGGTAGCTTTGGCGTGCGGGAGAGCCCGCCCCCAACCGTGGTCACGAACGACTATACCGACCGCGGGATCGAATACTGGGTGCGGCTGTTCACCTCGGAGTTTGGGAAGCGGGATCTTGTCGACGGCATGGCCCGCGATCGCATTTTCTATGCGTTGGCCCGGCATGGCATCCGCATTCCGGTGGCGACCCATCAGGTGCGGCTGACTCAGTTGCCGCCCCAGGCAGAGGTGCCCCGCGAACTGGTCGTCGCCGAGCGGGCTGCACGCCTGGAAACGGCGGGGGTACTCGGAGTCCTTGCGCCGGAGCAACTCCAGCGGCTGGCCAGCGACCATGAGGAGCGGACCTATGCCGCCCATGAGCCGATCATTCGGCAGGGAGAGCCGGGCGAGAGCATGTTTATCATCACGGACGGCCTGGTGAAGGTGAGCGTGCAAACGCCTGGTGGTGACATTGTTCCGTTTCGCGAGCTGATGACGGGGGACTACTTCGGCGAGATGTCCCTGATGACGGGCGAGCCCCGGTCGGCCACCGTGACTGCTGAGGCCGAGACCAGGGTGCTGGAAATCTGCCGGGCGTCGTTTCGAACGATTCTGAAGGAACAGCCCGATCTGGTCGAACAATTAGGTGAGGTGCTCCAACGGCGGCTGCGGGAGCGAGATGAGGCGATTGCGGGGGCGGAACGCAACCGCCACGAGGTGTCGGCCACCGATCTGTTGTCAACAATCCGAGAGTTTTTTCGGCTGTAATGATAGGGGGCCGCGTGGGGCCACCAGTCCGGGTTACTCGTCAGTCGTCAGCCAGAAAGGCGTTGCCATGCGGGTCGAACTGCTTCCTTCCAGTCAGCCTGCCTCTGACCGCCAGTTTTTGGTGTCGTACCTGATCGACGATCGCCTTGCGATCGATGCGGGGTCCATCGGCCTGCTTGCTGATCTGGGTCGGCAGGAGGCCATTGAGCACGTGTTCATCACGCATCAGCACATCGATCACATTGCGACCCTGCCAATCTTTCTGGAAAACGTCTATGAACCGGGGCCGAAGAGTGTGGAGGTGCTCGCCGATCCGACGGTGCTTCAGTTTTTGCACCACGACCTGTTCAATGGCCGCATCTGGCCCGACTTCCTCACCCTTTCCACGCCGGATGATCCGTTTCTGATCACGGTTCCGCTTGAGGCTGAACAGACCGTTGAGCGGGCAGGGTTGGCCGTCACGCCCATACAGGTCTCGCATGCAGTGCCGACGCTCGGTCTGGTGGTTGACGATGGAGAATCGGCGGTTGCCTTTCCCTCTGATACCGGCCCGACCGACCGCCTCTGGGACTATCTCGCGGGTGTCGAGCGGTTGCGGGCGGTCTTTCTGGAAGTGAGTTTTCCCGACAGCATGGCTGAGTTGGCAGGCCTGTCAGGGCATCACTGCACCACGACCTTCGCTGCTGAGTTGGCAAAGCTTCAGCGGGACGTTCGTTGGATTGTTGTCCATCGCAAGCCCCGCTACGCCGAGCAGATCGCCGCGGAACTGGCGGCCCTGTCCCTGCCCAATGTGGAACTGGTGCAGCCAGGGCAGGTCTATGAGTTTCTGGCACCCGGCCAGTGAGGGGTTTCTGGCACCCGGCCAGTGAGGGGGTTTTGGCACCCGGCTGGTGCGGCGGGCACTGGTCACGGTGTGCCGTTAGGTGACCGCCTGGCGGCGGGCTTCCTTCTTCCGGTCGTTCTCGGTCAGGAGCACCTTGCGCAACCGGATGACAGCCGGAGTCACCTCAACTAGTTCGTCGTCTTCGATGTACTCCAACGCTTCTTCCAACGACATTCGCCGCGGTGGCTTCAGCAGGATGTTCCGGTCGCTGCCGGAGGCCCGCATGTTGGTGAGTTTTTTCTCTTTGGTCGGATTCACTGTCATATCGTCCGAGCGGGCGTTCTCGCCGACGATCATCCCCTCGTAGACTTCGTCTCCCGGGCTCACGAACAGTTCTGACCGTTGCTGCAGACTGTCAAGGCTGAAGGCAACCGCCTTGCCAGGCACCATGGAGACCAGCGCCCCATTCGCCCGGCCGGGTAGATCGCCTTCAGCAGCCTGCCACGACTCAAAGCGGTGGTGCATGATGGCCGTGCCCTGCGTGGCGTTGAGCACCCGGGTTCGCAGGCCGATCAGACCACGGGCGGGAATCGAGAAGACGGCATGAGCGAAATCGCCCCGTGAGCCCATGTGGCTGAGTTGGCCGCGGCGGCTACCGACCAGTTCCATCACTGGGCCGAGTTTGTCTTGCGGCACCTCGACCACCAGGCTTTCGTAGGGTTCAAGGGTCTGGCCACCCTCTTTGCGAAGAATGACCCTGGGCTTACCGACGGAAAGTTCAAACCCTTCCCGCCGCATGGTTTCGATGAGGACCGACAGGTGCAGCAGCCCACGACCGGAGACGGCGAACTGTTCCGTGCCGGGGATTGGCTCAACCCGCAGGGCGACGTTGCGTTCAAGTTCCTTTGTGAGCCGATCACGGAGATGTCGCGTGGTCAGAAACGTGCCAGAGCGGCCCGCCAGGGGTGAGGTGTTGATGCCAAAGACCATTTCCAGCGTCGGTTCGTCGACGGACACGCGCTCCATGGCTTGCGGGTTTTCGGGATCGCAGATCGTATCGCCGATTTCCACTTCCTCCAGGCCCACGAT
>JBDQOY010000032.1:0-23924 GCA_040260935.1 Pirellulales bacterium | reverse complement strand
CGACGTGCGTTCCTTCGAGGGTCTACCTGAGAGCTGCCGCCGCCTGGTCGACGTGATCTGCGAACGGGTCGGGGTGCCGTGGGAGCTCCTCTCCGTGGGGCCCGGCCGCGAGTCCACGATCATCCGGAGCGTGGGATGACGGACCTGGACCCCGCCAAGCTCCCCCGCCACCTGGCCATCATCATGGATGGCAACGGTCGCTGGGCCCAGCAGCGGGAACTCGTCCGGGTTGAAGGGCATCGTCAGGGCGTCAGCAGCGTCCGTCAGGTCACCGAGCAGGCAGCCCGACTCGGCATTGAGCAGCTCACCCTCTTCTGCTTGTCGAGTGAAAACTGGCGCCGGCCGAAGGAAGAACTCGATTTCCTGATGCTGCTCCTGAAGCAGTACATGATCGAGGAGCGGCCGCTCTTGCTGCGGGAGCAAATCAGCTTGGTGATGATCGGGGATCGCACCGGCCTGCCAGCTGACACCCTGGCCGCCATCGATGAGACCGTTGCCTTGTGCTCAGGGAATGCCGGCATGCGGCTCTGCCTGGCGGTGAATTACGGCGGCCGCGCTGAAATCACCGCCGCAGCCAGATCGTTGGCCAAGCAGGCTGCCGCCGGGGAACTTGACCCTGACACGATTACTGAGGCGAGTCTCGCAGCCCAGCTGGAAACGGCCGGCATGCCCGACCCCGACCTGCTCATTCGTACGGCCGGAGAAATGCGGGTGAGCAACTTCCTGCTCTGGCAGATGAGTTACGCTGAGCTCTGGGTGACGCCAGCCGCCTGGCCGGAATTCACCGCCGACCACCTCGACCAGGCAATTGCGGCCTTTCGGTCCCGTGAACGCCGCTTCGGAGGGCTGACTACCTCATGACGACCGGACGCAATCCCTTCGCCACCCTCGCTTCGCGGGCCAGCACCTCAGCCGGGCTCGTGCTTGGCTTCACTGCCCTGGCTTGGGCAGACGCCACTGGCTTCCTCGGCGGCCTGCCTGCCTGGTGGCTCTTGCCGATCCTCATCCTGCTGGCCATCGGTGGTGTCGATGAACTGGTTACCTTGTTCCGAACTCGCGGGCTCACCCTGTACGGTGGCACGCTCCGCGCCGGAGTGGTGGCAACCTTTGTTGCCGTTGCCGTCGGCACCCAGGCGATGGTCGCAGACACCGGGACGACCGCGCCCGTGGCGGCCTTGAGCTGGGCCGCCCTCGCTGCCACGGCAGCAGTCGCTCTGTTGTTTGGCCGCGAAATTGCCAGTGGCCGGGACGGCGGCCCATCGCTTGAGCGGCTGGCGGCCAGCGTGCTGGTGCTGACCTACCTCGGTCTGCCAATGGCATTCATGGTCGGCCTTCGGCTGGTGGGCATCACCAGTCTCGGGCCGGAGGCGACCGGGGCAGACCAGCTTGGCATCATGCCGCTGCTCAGCCTGATTGCTGTCGTCAAACTTGGCGATGTGGCCGCCTACCTTGTCGGGGCATCGATCGGACGCGTTCCCCTGGCTCCACGACTGAGTCCCGGAAAGACCTGGGAGGGCGCTGCCGGTTCCCTGGCAGGCTCGCTGGCTGCGGCTTGGCTCGTACTCGAGGCCACCCGCGGCACCAGTTTCGCTGTTGCGGCTCAACCACTCGGTGGCTGGATCGGGTTTGGCCTGCTCGTCGGCCTGGCCGGCATGGCCGGTGATCTGGCGGAATCGCTGATCAAGCGGGAACTCGGTGCGAAAGACTCTGGGCGGCTGCTGGGCGGCCTGGGGGGCGTCCTCGATTTGATCGACTCGCTCTTGTTTGCCGCCCCCGTCGCCTGGCTGCTCTGGGTCAATGCCAGCAGCTGAGACCGGCCGGGCGAGCGATTCCCCAAGGGGTCCTGCGGGCCGCAAAAGGCGGGCAATACCCCGTCAAACCGCAATCGGTTGGGCTCGCCGACCGTCCCGAGGTACTATTTTCTGTGGCTTCAGGTTCAGAACCTGAGGACCGGCAGCCGCCGCGTGGTGGCTGCCCCGCTTCCTCGAGACCGTCATCCGCACTCGCTTGACGGGCTTTGATGTCTCGCACGACGATCGCCGTGGTCGATTCGAAGCGCCTGCTGGCAGTCTTCGGGCCGCGTGACCAGCACCTTCGCCGAATCCGTGCCGCCCTCGGTGTCGGTGTCTCGGCCCGCGACGATGCCATTCACATCGAAGGTGACGAGGCGTCTGTTCAACGGGCCGCCGAGGTGTTCGAAGGACTCGATCAGATCGCCCGCCGTCAAGGGGTGGTGACCGATGCCGATGTCGATCGGTTCCTGAAGACCGACTCGGTCTCCCCGGCATCGTCAGCCCACGAGGCGATCGAAGTGCAACGCCCGGGGGGCCATGTTGTGCCGCGATCGGCCGGTCAGGCTGCCTATGTTCGGGCCATCCGCGACCATGATGTGGTCTTATGCGAAGGCCCGGCGGGCTGCGGCAAGACGTTCCTGGCTGTCGCGATGGCGGTCTCCGCCCTTCGCAGTGAGCAGGTGACGAAAATCGTTCTCGTCCGCCCTGCCGTCGAAGCCGGCGAAAGCCTGGGGTTCCTCCCCGGTGACCTCCAGGCCAAGATCAACCCGTACCTGCGACCCCTGCTCGATGCCCTCCGGGAGATGATCGACTTCGATCTGCTCAAACGGCTGACCGAGCAGGATGTCATTGAGATGATTCCGTTGGCCTACATGCGTGGCCGGACGCTCAACAACGCCTTCATCATTCTCGATGAAGCCCAGAATACGACCGCGGCTCAGATGAAAATGTTTCTCACCCGACTTGGCATCGGCTCGAAAATGGTCATTTCAGGGGACACCACCCAAATCGATCTGCCACCCAATCGCCAAAGCGGCTTGATTGATGCGATGGAACGGCTTGCCGGCGTCTCTGGCTGCCGAAAAATCAGCCTGGGTGGGGCGGATATTGTCCGCCATCCACTCGTCCAGCGCATTGTTGACGCTTACGAGGAATAATTGAGGACCTCTCCGCCACGAATTAGGCCACCTGCCCCAGCATGACGCGATGAGCATTGCTCCCTCTTCCTTCCGCCGCCGCATTCGCAGAGCCTCCTCCATGGAGGGCCCGCAAGGGTTCTGGGGGCATCTGCTGGAAACGATCTCGCGGTCGGAGGTTTTGGTGCGACTGGGCCTCTGCCTGCTGGCCGGCTTGGTCCTGCTGATCCTGCTGCATGGCTGGTCGCAGCCCTTCGCCTTCCGGGTCGGCGGGGTCGCCCCACGGGGAGTGGTCTCCCGGGTGCCATTTGAAAAACCGGACTTGGATCGTACCCGCGCC
Source organism: Pirellulales bacterium (assembly GCA_040260935.1). Taxonomy (GTDB): domain Bacteria; phylum Planctomycetota; class Planctomycetia; order Pirellulales; family UBA1268; genus UBA1268. The sequence continues at coordinate 20,655 of JBDQOY010000032.1, read as the reverse complement.
GCTCAGGAACGCGCCACGGCCCAGGTCCGGGTGGTCTACATTCAGGACCGGGCTCCCATCCTGCGAATTCGTGATGGCCTCAAGAACCGGGTCGCTGAAATTGCCGCTGCCGAAACCCTCGCGAGCGTTTCGCGGGCTGCATGGCTTGAGTTTGCTCCAGAAACCGCCCCCGTGCTGGAGCGACTGCCGGTACCCGCCCCCGGCACCGTTGTTGCACCACCGGAACCACCGATCGCGCCTGACCCACCAGATCTGCCGCTGTCGCGGAGCCCCACGACCGATCTGAGCGAAGCGGCGTCTGATGACGATGCCTTGCTGGCAGTGGACGAGGTTGCTGATCTGGCCGAGACCGACGCGGCCCCAACCACACCGTCGACGACTCCCCCGGGAGATTTCGACCTCGCCGCCGCGGTCACCCCGGCTGATGCTTCCACAATCCCACCGGCGACCAGCTCGCACAGCCCGCTGACACTCCGCAGCCGCAGTCATCGGTCACTGAATTTTCCCGGCAAAAGCTTCAGGCCGAGCAGGCCTTCACAGGATTCCGGAGTCGGGTCGGCACCAAGGAAAAGTTGCTCGATTTCAACAAGGCGATCGACCGGGCCTTCGCCCCACTCGAAGCGCAGGGTGTGCTCGAAAAAATTCAGCACGGTCTCGATGAAGGCAGCCAGACCGAGATCGATGTCCACCCCCTGGGCAACGCAACCGAAATGCTTCGTGCCCAGGTAGCCGACGTGTTGCTGGGCGAAGCCAAGATTCGACTGAAAGCCCGGCTCAATGAAGAACTCGGTGCCGGCCCCCTTACCGATCGGGTGTTCACCTGGATCGACCCCCGGCTGACCGGCTCACTTGAGATGGACACCGAGGCAACTGCCAAGGCCAAGGTCGAAGCGATTGAGAAAACACCCAAGCAGTTCGTTCGTTACGCAGCCGGTGACCTACTCTTGCCTGCCGGCAAGGAGATCACCAGCGCAGAATTGACTCTGCTCAAACTTGAGCATGAAGAGGCACTGCGTCAGCAGCCCTTGGGGGAACGGATCGGGCGGGCGGCATCGTTGCTGGGCCTGTTCGTCGCCATGTTCACCCTGGCCGGGTTCTATCTCCACCTCCACCACCGTGATGTCCTGGTCGATCTGGGGCATGTCGCCACGCTCTTGGTTTTGGTGGTCGCCACCATGGCGGCCTGCTCGTTCGCCGCAGGTGATGCCTGGCGGGCTGAAATCCTCCCGCTGCTGGTGTTCGCCATGACCGTGGCGATTGCCTACGACGAAGACCTTGCCCTCCTGCTGGTGGCTGAAGTTGCCTTGGTGCTGGTGGTCGGTCTCGGCCAGGGACTGGCTGACTACATCACGCTGACGGCTGCCTCGGCGGCCACCATCTTCTGGATGGGCCAGATTCGTAGCCGCAGCAAGTTGATCTATGTCGGGCTCTGGGCCGGCGGCGTTGCCATGACAACTCAGATTGGCGCGAACCTGCTGGAAGAGCACCCCCTCGATCTCTACCTCTTGTTCGAGGCTGCCCGAACCGGTGTCTGGACCGTGCTGGCAGGCTTCCTAATGACCGGCCTTCTGCCGTTTGTGGAAAAAACCTTTGGGGTACTGACCGACCTCAGCCTGCTCGAAATCGGAGACATCGCCCACCCGCTGCTCCAGGAACTCGTCCGCCGGGCCCCCGGCACCTACAACCACTCGATTAATGTGGCCAGCATTGGCGAGGCTGCCGCCGAAGCGATCGGAGCCCGCGGTCTCCTCGTTCGGGTCGGTGCCTATTTCCATGACGTCGGCAAGATGCTCAAGCCGGCTTATTACGTTGAGAACCAGGGGCGACAGGAGAACCGTCACGAAACCCTCGTGCCGGCCATGAGCAGCCTGATCATCATCGCGCATGTCAAAGAAGGCGCGGAACTGGCTCGGCAATACAACCTGCCACGGCCAATCGTCGACCTGCTGCTGGAGCATCACGGCACCACCCTGGTCGAATACTTCTATCGGCGGGCGGCAGAGAAGTCGCAGGCCGACCCCAACGGCAGCGGTGTCGATGAACAGACCTTCCGCTACCCCGGCCCCCGACCGAGCACTCGGGAATCAGCCGTGCTGATGCTCTCCGATGCCGTCGAGAGTGCCAGTCGCTCCCTCAGCGAGCCGACCCCAGCCCGCATCTCCAGCCTGGTCCATGATCTGGCGATGAAGCGATTGCTTGACGGCCAGTTCGAAGACTGCGGGCTGACGCTGGAAGAACTGCAACTGATCGAGCAGAGCCTGGTGAAGAGCCTGACGGCGGTCTATCACGGCCGGGTCAAATACCCGGACCAGAGGACAGCCTAGTGGCGGGGGGAACGCGTCGTGCGGCAGGCCGCCGAACGGCCCCGCCACCAGCGGGCCACCGCCAGCCGGCCGGCCGCATCCAATTGGCCTGTTCCAACCGCCAGCGGGTTCTCCCGGTCCGCGTGGCCGACCTCAAACGGCTGGTCACCGCGGCAATCCGTGAACTCCGCGTTCCGGCCGCCGAACTCAGCCTAACCATCGTTGACGATGCCGAAATTGCCGATCTGCACGACCGTTGGCTCGGCATTCCGGGCCCAACAGACGTGATCACGTTCGACCTGGGCCCGACCGCCTCACTTGCCCTATCTACCAAAACTGCCGCCATTTCTAGCCACTTGAACGGGGAAATCATCGCCAGCGCTGAAACCGCGCGACGGGAGGCGGACCGATATCACTGGCAGCCAGAGTATGAATTGGCCTATTACTTCGTGCACGGCCTGCTTCACCTCTGCGGCTTTGACGACCGCAGTCCGTCTCAGCGACGGGCAATGCGTCGGCGAGAACGTCGGGTGATGGAAGCCATCGGCCTGCCGGCACCACCGCGGCGGCTGCCTGCTGCCCCCCGTCGCCGTTGGGCGACTTCCTCACCATCATCCCGAACCCCCTGATGCAGACCGCTCTTCTTCTGCTCATTGTTGCCAGCCTGGCCGCCCTGCAGGCTCGGGCGATTCGTGGCGCCAAACGGCACCACCTGCAGGATGTCTGCGAGCGACAGGGGCGACCGGAAATCTACGAAGAAATCGTCGCCGCAGGTGAAGGGGTCGCCTTCGTGGCGGCAACTGTCGTCGCCATGGCAGCCGTGCAGGCCACCCTGCTGGCCGGCAACCGTTTGTCGGCGGACGCCACCTCAGTTGTTGGCTGGATGCTGCTCTGTTGGATGATGCTGGTCATCGTCCCGATGGTGCTGACCCGGGTCGCCGGTGTCTGGATCGTCGTGGTGACCTGGTGGCTCTGGCGGCCCATGCTGCATCTTGTCCGACCTCTGGCGGGCGTCGGCACGATGCTGCTGCGACTGTTCAGCCGGTTCCTTCCCCGATTCACGGCAGCCTCTCCCGATGACTCACAGGACGAAATCAGGCTGGCGATGGACGAGGCGCACCGTGAGGGGCATCTTGATGAAGAGGCCCGAGAGATGATCGAAGGTGTCATGGAGCTCGAAGATGTGCATGTCTCAGAGATCATGACGCCCCGAACCGAAATGTTTGGCCTGCCGCTGGCCTCCACCTGGGACGAGGTGGTTGCCATCGCCGTCGAGAGCGGCCACTCCCGGCTGCCGGTCTGGCGATCTTCGCCAGACGACATCGTTGGGGTGCTCCATGCCCGCGAGGTTCTCGCTGAACTGGCCCGGCACCGAGTAGCCACGGCTACGCCCCCTGACCTCAAGGAACTGATCCGCAACCCTTACTTCATCCCCGAAACGATGAGTGTTCAGTCGCTGCTCCGGGAACTGCAGCGGGGCAAGTCACACATGGCAATCGTCACCGATGAGTACGGAGGCGTCTGCGGGATCGTCACCATTGAAGACGCCCTGGAGGAGATTGTCGGGGAAATCGCCGACGAACACGACGAGGCCTTCAGCGACGGCATCTTGGTGGTCTCGGACGACATCTGCGAAACCCTTGCGAACGTCCCTATCGACGACCTCAACGAGCGGATGCAGTTCACGCTGCCGGAAGAGGCCGACTTCGACACCATCGGGGGCTTTGCCTTCCACGTCTTTGGACGCATCCCCCAGGCTGGCGAACGGATCGAAGCTGATGGAGTGGCCATCGATGTCCTCGCCGCCTCGGGACGCCGGATCGAACGCCTCCGGGTCTCCCGACTCCCCGCGGTGGCTCCTACACCATGACGGCCGACAAGGCGCAGGCGTTGGTCCTTCGGGCGACGCCGTTTGGCGAAACCAGTGCCATCGTCACCCTGCTGACCCGAGAGGCTGGCAAGGTGCGGGGGCTGGCGAAGGGGGCGTGGCGTCCCAAGAGCAAGTTTGACGCCGCCCTTGACCTGCTTTCGGTCTGTCAGGTACTCGTCCTCCGCCGTTCGTCCGGTAGCCTCGACCTGTTGACCGAGGCTTTTCTTGACCATCGCTTCCGCGTCGGTCACAGCCAGCCGGCGGTTGCCGCCGGACTCTACCTCGCCGAACTCCTCGATGCCGTCACCGTTGATGCCGACCCGCAACCAGCCCTGTTCGACCTCGCTGCCCGCACCGTGCGGATGCTTTCGGGCCCCAGGCCAGGGCACGCTGCCACCGGGACGGACCGGTCCCTCACCCCAGCTGTGGTCGCCGTCATCCTGCTCCATGCCGAACTTGGCATCCTGCAGCAGATCGGTCAATTTCCCGCCCTTGAGCACTGCGCGGAATGCGGTGGCCAACTGGATACGTCCCGGATCGCCTTTGGCATGCTCGCCGGCGGTGGACTTTGCCCCCGCTGCCGCCGCGGCAAACGCGGCGTCGTCTCAGTCTCGGCAGCGGCGGTCGCCTGCCTGCGGCAGCTCAGCAGCAGTGCCTTTCTCGACACTGCCCGTCAGCCCGCCACCCTGGGGGAGGTACGCGCTGTGATGAACACCTTCTTCACCAATCTCCTCGGCTATCGGCTCAAAACCAGTCGCTGGCTCACCTCCTCATTCACCCCCCGACGCGAGACACCACGATGATGCGTTCGACCTGCTCTCGGCAGCAACTGCTTACTGCCCCGGTCTGCGCGGCAGTACTGATTGCGTCATGCGCTGGAGGCTGCGCCACCCTCACCAAGCCCGACTGGCCCTGGCTTGCCGACTCCGCGAAGGAGGCCGACGCACTCGCCGACGATGATACGTCGTCGGTCATCTCGTCGTACGACCAAGACTTCGGCTGGAATCAGTTGAAGGGAGAAACAATCACGCGTCGGTTCAAAAAGCTGGTCGGCCGGGGGCCGGACGAATCGGTCGCCCGTGACGCTCTGGCCGAAGGCGACGAACTGTTCGTGAACGAGAAGTATCGGGCGGCCCTCGCCCACTACAACCGAGTGATCGACCGCTGGCCCGACTCGGCCATCGAGGAAGATGCCATGTGGCAGGTCGGTGAGTGTCTCTTCTTCACTGACCAGTACCCTAAGGCCGAGGATCAGTACGACGCCCTCGTCAAGAAATACCCCAACACCCGCTACCTCGACCGCATCGCCCAGCGACAGTTCAAGATTGCCCAATACTGGCTGGCACTCGATGAGAAGCAGCATCTCCCACTCCTCGTACCGAACGTCCTTGATCGCAGTCGCCCACTCTTCGACACTCAGGGACGCGCCCTCAAGGCTTATGAGCATGTGCGTCTGAACGACCCCCGCGGCCCGCTCGCCGATGACAGCCTGATGGCGGAGGCCAATGCCCACTTCCTTGATCAGCAGTGGCTCGATGCCGACTACTTCTACTCACTCCTCCGGACCGAACACCCTGACAGTGAGTTCCTGCTCCCGGCCCATCTGTTCGCCCTGCAGGCGAAACTGCGGGCCTACCAAGGGCCGGGCTATGAGGGGGGCATGCTCGATGAAGCCGAAATCCTTGCCGATCAGATTCTGGTGCAGTTCCCCGATCAACTCAGCGACGAAGAAGAGCAACGGGTGCTACGAACCCGTGCCGAAATTGCCGCCCAGCAGGCCACCCGGCACTGGAAACGGGCGGAGTTCTACGCGAAAGGCAAGCACTACTCCTCTGCCCGCATCTACTACGCCATGATCGCCCGGGATTATCCCAAGACGATGCTCGCCCAGCGAGCCCGCGACCAGTTGCAGCAGTTGGCTGGCCTCGACGATGTCAGCGACAACCCCCTGCCGGCATTGACTGCCTTCCTCAACCCCGACTCACTCAAGGAAGCAGAACTCGACGCCATGGCCGAAGCCGATGCGATGATCGCCAGCCAGGACACCTCCGGCGAAAGCCAGCCCCTGCGATGAGGCCTGCCATGCCCCCCGTCCTCGACCGCCGTGGCCTGCTGGGGGGGCTGGCCTGCCTGCTCCCAGGCCTGTTCGGCTGCGCGACCTATCGGTTCGGCAACAGCACGCTCTATGCCGCCAACGTCCGTACCATCTACGTTCCGCTGTTTCAGTGTGACAGTTTTCGGGTGACGCCAGCGGTTGACCTCGGAGTCCGACTGACTGAGGCGGTCTGCAAAGAGATTGAAAAACGCACGCCCTTCAAGGTGGTCGACAGTGCCGGGGCTGACAGCATCCTTACCGGCCGGATCGTCGCTGACACCAAACGGATGATGGTGGAGAGCCCGACCGACCAGTCAAGAATGGTCGAACTCAACCTGCAGGTGCTCGTCACCTGGGCCGACCGGGGCGGAGCGGTGCTGGCCTCCGGGGCAGTCCCGGTACCGGCGGCCAGCGTCGATGTTGGCCAGGCGGCGGCCCTCGTCCCGGAATACGGCCGGTCTGTCGTCAGCACCCAGCAGGAGGGCATCGTCAAGATGGCCCAGCAGATCGTTGGCCTCATGGAAGAGCCGTGGTGATGCCGTCTGCTTCAAGTCGTGCCACCGTCTGGCGGTTGCGTTCCCAGACACTCTCCCTTCCCGCAGCAACAGAGCCTCCGCTGCTGATGGGCATCGTCAATGTCACCCCCGACAGCTTCTCCGACGGGGGTCGACATGCCGACATCGACGCCGCCGTTCGGCATGGCCTGACGCTGGCAGCCGCCGGGGCTGACATCCTTGATGTGGGCGGCGAGAGCACCCGACCATTTGCCGATCCCGTGGCAGCGGAAGAAGAGTGGCGGCGAGTCGGCGAGGTCGTGCGGCGGCTGGCGGCCGAATCTGGCCTGCCGGTTTCGATCGACACCTCCAAGGCGACGGTGGCCCAGCAGGCGCTCGATGCAGGCGCAGAGATCATCAACGATGTCACCGGCCTGGAGGGTGATCCGGCGATGGCCACCGTAGCCCGAGCGAGTCGGGCCGGCATCTGTGCAATGCACATGCAGGGCACGCCCCAGACCATGCAACTCGCGCCGCGTTACACCAATGTCGTTGAGGAGATCCACTCCTATCTTTGCCACCGCCGCGACAGTCTGCTGGATGCTGGCATTGAACTCGAGGCCATCTGTCTCGATCCCGGCATCGGTTTTGGCAAGACTCACCAGCACAATCTGGAACTCATGCAGCAGGCTGGCCGCTTCCTTGATCTCGGCTGCCCGATTCTGGTCGGCCACTCGCGGAAGGGCTTCCTCGGCAAACTCGTCGAGCAGGCCTGCCAGCGGGAGCCGACGCTCGCTGAACGCGACCTCGTTACGGCAGTCACTGCCTGCAGCCTGGCGGCCCAAGGCATCCACATCATCCGCGTCCACGACGTGGCCACGACGAGGCTGGCCCTGCGGGGCTTCCTCGCAACGCGGACGCTGGCGGTGAAATAACCGCGACCACAACCTCACTGCAGGCAGGCCGTTTCAGGAGTAGAATGCGTGACAAGCAGGCCACGACCGGTACTGGCCTGTCGGTTCATTCTGCGGAGACGGCTGCATGGCCACGATCAACGAGCCCCCGACACCAGGCCTCATCGACCACTGCCGGGCCATCGCTCTGCGAAGCCGCCAGGCGGCTCTGGAACTGGCAACCGTCACGGCCGCTGGCAAGGCCGCCTGCCTGCGGGCAGCAGCCGATCGCATCCGCAGTGATGCCGAGGCCATTCTGGCCGCCAATGCCCGTGACCTGGAGGCGGCCCCCAGTTTCGGTGTGACGGAAGCGGCCACCGATCGGCTGAAACTCGATAGCGACCGAATCGAGGGAATCGCTGCCGGGGTTGAGGCTGTCGCCAACCTGCCCGATCCAGTCGGGGACGTCATCGAAACGGTCACCCGCCCCAACGGCCTGGAGGTGCGGAAGGTCCGCGTGCCGCTGGGCGTCATCTTCTTCATCTACGAGTCGCGACCTAATGTGACGGCTGATGCTGCCGCCGTGGCGATTGCCTCTGGCAACGCCATCATTCTGCGGGGTGGCAAGGAGGCGGCCCACTCGAGCCGACAGCTTGTCGCCAGCATGCGGGAGGCGATTGCGGCCCAAGGCCTGCCTGTCGACAGCGTGCAGTTGGTCGATGTCGCCGACCGGGAGGCGGTCGGGGCGTTCCTGCAGTTTGACGACCTCATCGATCTGGCCATCCCCCGGGGCGGAGAGGCCCTGATCCGCCGCGTCTGCTCGGAAGCCCGGATGCCCGTCCTCAAGCACTTCAGTGGCAACTGCCATGTCTACGTCGATAAGGCAGCCGACCTCGCCATGGCCGAGCGGGTTGTGGTTGATGCCAAATGCCAACGCATGGGGGTCTGCAATGCCGCCGAATCGCTGCTGGTTCATGCCGATGTTGCCGCTGCGGTGCTGCCACCGATCGCCAAGAGCCTCGAGGCCGCAGGCGTCGAAATGGTGGGCGATGCGGCCACCCGCGAACTCATTGCTGCAGCTGGCATGGCGACCGACATCGACTACGCCACGGAATTCCTGGGCCCCAAAATTTCAATCGCCGTGGTCGGTTCACTCGACGAGGCGATTGACCACATCAACCGGTTTGGCTCACGCCACACCGATGCGATTGTCACCGCCGACCAGGCTGCCAGCGACCGTTTTGCCGCCCGCGTCGACACAGCGGTGGTCTTGGTGAACGCCAGCACCCGCTTCAACGACGGAGGAGAACTCGGCCTCGGCGCTGAGATCGGCATCTCGACTGACAAACTCCATGCCCGAGGACCCTGCGGTCCACGGGAACTCACCACCTACAAGTACGTTGTGATCGGCAGCGGCCAGACCAAAGCCTGAACCATTCCTCGGAGTCACCACCGCCATGCAGATTCCCCGTCCAACCAAGCCGCTGCTGCTCGGGGCAGTTGTCGCCTCGACCGCAGCAACCGTCCTGCTGGCCCAAGGACCACCTCCCCTGCGGAAGCATCGCGTGACCACGGCCAACCCGGTCACCCTGGTGCCAGCCACCCAGCAGCCACCCGCCGACAGCCAGGTCTCGATCCGCGAACAGGATGGCTTCCGGGTGATCACATCCAATGACATGCCCGGCCATCGTGTCGGCCGCTTTCCCAACCGTGGCAATCCGCACGCCCTTGCTGAACAGCGATGGAGTTTCCGCCTCCCCCTCCATCCGGTCGCGAATCCTGAACCATCGCCACTGCACCAGAGCGACCGTCTGGGGCCGCCCAACCTGCCCTTCGGGGTTGGAATCAATGGCGTCCTCTTTGAACCCGGGACCGCCGAGTTCTGGATGGGTGACCGCCAGGCCGACTGGAACTATGAGGCACTTGGCGGTGCAATCGGGCTCGGGCTCGACGCCAACCATGCGCACGTTCAGCCTGGGGGCGTCTATCACTACCACGGCCTACCGACCGGGCTGCTGGCATCCCTTGGGCTGAAGGACGTCGCCTCAGACACACACTCTCCCTTGATCGGCTGGGCTGCAGACGGGTTTCCGATCTACTGCCTGTTCGGATACGCCACCCCTGACGATCCCACCAGCAGCATCCGCGAATTGACCAGTAGCTATCGGCTCAAAGCAGGGCAGCGTCCCGGCGGCAGCCGGGGGCCTGGCGGCCGGTACGACGGCGCGTTCGTGCAGGACTACGAATACCAGGAGGCTGCTGGCGACCTCGATGCCTGCAACGGTCGCTTCTGCGTCACGCCGGAGTTTCCCCAGGGCACGTATGCCTACTTTCTGACGAAGGACTGGCCGGTCATTCCGCGGGCCTTCCGGGGCACTCCGGTCGAGCTGCGACAGGGGCGAGCCCGCCGAGGTCCGGGCCGCTGATTCCCTCGCGGATCACGAGTCTGGGGCAGCGGCTCCCGCCGCTAGGCCAAACCGCGCCAGCAGCGGCCGCGGAGCGCCGATGTCGAGCACCTCAACGCGACCGGTCAGGCGGGCCGCGCCCGGTTCTGAAAAGCCGGTTTTCGCCGCCACGAATGTCAGGGTGACGTCGGCGGCAACACATGGTCCAAGTGGCTTCCCCGTGTCACAGTCCAGCCCCGAAGGAAGGTCAATGGCAATGACCCGCGACGCCGGAGGCTCTGCCCGGCGGGCGACGATGGCAGCGATAGCCTGAGCCACATCCCCCCGGGCCGGGCCCGTGGCCCCGGTTCCGAGCAGCGCATCGATCAGGCAGGTGGCATTGGCAACGGCGGCCTGCCAGCCTGCCGCAGTCGCACCGGCCAGACAGGTCAGCGGAATGCCGGCCCGCTCCACCACCCGCAGATTGACGGCGGTCTCGCCCTGGAACCGCTCCGGTGCCGCCGCCAGCACCACCTGCACCGCGGCTCCAGCATTATCGAGGTGCCGAGCCATCACCAGGCCATCTCCGCCATTGTTTCCCGGGCCAACGGCAATCACAAACTGTTCGCCGGCGAGATCCTCCACCTGTCGCAGGACGGCCGCAGTCGCATTCCGCCCCGCATTTTCCATCAGAACAATGCCGGGCAGGCCGTACACCTTCATCGCCAGTTGATCGACAGACCGAACGTCGGCACGGGTCAGCGCGGTCATAAGGCTTTGCTCCTGGGGCTTGGGGGGCGGGAAATCGATTGCCCGGCGGTCAGCCGGCCTCGGCCACCGCCCCGAGGGTGTGGCCAGAGGGTGGGTGTCTGCTGGGAATCTGGCTCTCTTTTCCGCGACCCGAGTGCGATGGTTTTCGGACCGGTCACCGGTGGTATGCTCAGATGGAATCTCACAGCATACAGCTCACAGGAGAACGACTGGCATGGCACAGGCAGCCTTGGCTCTCGAGGACGGCACCGTTTATTTCGGCGAGTCTGTTGGGCATCGAGGCACGGTCTCCGGTGAGGTCTGCTTCAATACCTCGATGACCGGCTACCAGGAGATCCTCACCGATCCAAGTTATCGGGGCCAGATCCTCACGATGACCGCCCCGCAGATTGGCAACTACGGCATCAACCCGGATGACGTAGAAAGTGGTCGGCTCCAGATGGCGGGCTTTGTGGTGCGGGAACTCAGCCGCACGGCGAGCAACCATGTTGCCACTGGCACCCTTGGGGCGTACCTCGCTGACGCCGGTGTCGTCGGCATCAGCGGCATCGACACCCGGGCACTCGTCCGCCGGATTCGCCTCCACGGGGCGATGACCGGGGTCCTCTCGAGTGAGATCCTCGATGCCGACACCCTCGTAACGATGGCCCGCGAAGCGCCGCGGCTAGTCGGCCGAGACCTGGTCAGCGAAGTGATGCCAGCCGCTCAAGCCGACTGGTCCGAGCCCCTGGCAGCCGACGCCACACCAATGCCACAACCCAGCGAAGGGGGTGAGATGCCAGTCCCGCCCGTGCTTACCGACCAGAAGCATGTGGTGGCACTCGACTTTGGCATGAAGTGGAACATCGCCCGCCATCTCACCAGTCAAGGCTGCCGGGTGACCGTCCTCCCTGGCCGGGCAACAGCGGCCGACGTCATGGCCCTCAACCCGGATGGTGTCTTTCTGAGCAACGGACCGGGCGACCCGGAAATGGTCGCCTATGGCGTGGCCACCGTGCGGGATCTCGTCGGCAAGGTGCCGATCTTCGGGATCTGCCTGGGCCATCAGCTGCTTGCCCAAGCCTGTGGCGCGAAGACCTTCAAGCTGAAGTTTGGTCACCGTGGGGCCAACCAGCCGGTCCTCGACCTGGCCACCGGCAAGGTCGAAATCACCTCACAGAATCATGGCTTTGCCGTCGACGAGGAAAGCCTGCCGGAAAGCCTGGAGGTGACCCACCGCAACCTCAACGACGGGACCATCGAAGGGCTCCGGCACCGCACGGCACCTGCCGCGAGTGTGCAGTACCACCCGGAGGCGGCGGCCGGCCCCCATGATTCAGCCTATCTGTTCAGCCGGTTCCGCAGCATGATGGCCTGAGTGCCGACCGGCCAACTGGTCGGCCGGCACCATGCCTGCAAAACGAAGCGTTCGCTACCTTAGGGGCTTCGAGGCTGGCCGATTGCGGGCCGCTATCCTTCCAGCTCAGCCAGCCACCGCTCGGCATCAAGGGCCGCCATACAGCCTGAGCCTGCCGCCGAAATAGCCTGACGATAGTAATCGTCCGCCACATCGCCCGCAGCAAAGACGCCCTCCACGTTCGTCGCCGTGCGGAAGTGCTTCTGCCAGACGATGTACTGCTTCGGAGTCAGTTCCAGCTGTCCCTCCAGAAAGGCCGTGTTCGGCGTATGGCCAATCGCCAGGAAGACACCAGACGCTGCAAGCGTCGTCTCCTTCCCCGGCTCCGTGGTGCTCTCCAGCCGCACCCCGGTGACGCCCTGCTGATCATCCCCCAGGACCTCAGCCAGCGTTGTATTAAAATGGACCTTGACCTTGTCGTTTTCCAGAGCCCGCTTGGCCATGATCTTGCTGGCACGCAATTCGTCCCGCCGATGAATCAGATGCACCCGGCTGGCAAACTTGGTGAGGTAGGTCGCCTCCTCGACCGCCGAGTCACCGCCACCGACAACCACAAGTTCCTGATTCCGAAACCGCGGCAGGGCGCCGTCGCAGACGGCACAGGCGCTGACCCCGCGATTTTTGAAGCGGTTTTCACTCTCCAGCCCTAGCCAGTTGGCGCTGGCGCCCGTTGCCACGATGACGCTGCGGGCACGCACTTCGCCCCCCCCTGCCGGAAACAGGGTGAAGGGACGGCTGGAAAAATCGACTCTGGTGATGTCGTCCGTGATGACCCGCGTCCCAAAGTTGACCGCCTGCTGCCGCATCAACTCCATCAGTTCCGGTCCCGTCACGCCATGCCCGTCGTGCGGAGCCATCATCATGCGGCGGTCCTGCGGAAGTGCCGAATCGAGAAAGCTGCTGAGGTCCCCTGCCGGAAAGCCGGCGTAGTTCTCCACCTCGCTGGTCAACGCAAGCTGGCCCAGCGGGAGCGTCCCGGCCATCCGGTTCTCCTCGGTGATCGCCCCCTCATAGACCAGCGGCTGCAGCTGCGCCCGAGCCGCATAGGTGGCGGCGCACCAGCCCGCAGGCCCACTTCCGATGATGACCACATTCTCAACCGCAGTTTCCGACATGCTCCACTCCCGTGCGTGCAAAAACTTCTCCGGCATCTGGCAACTGCCAGCCCGTGTTTGATCGAGCCGCATGATAACGGGTCTGCGTCAATCGTGGGGCCACCGGTGTGAGCGGACACGGCCACCAGAACCCACGGGCCGCCACTCACAGCAGCGGCTGGAACCTGCCTCGGCAATTTTTGTATATTTCCCGCAGGGGGCTGTGGCGGCCCCGAGCCCCCCTCCGACTGTTCAAGCGATGTCCGGGATCGATGACTGGCAGGCTGCCTTCGACCGTTCGCAGGTCTTGATGCTGTTGGATTCCCTCCCGGATGCATCCTTTTTCAGCAAGGACCGGCAGAGCCGGTTCCGCCGGGTCAATCGCTGGTTTCTCCGCCTGCATGGCTGCGCCGTTGCAGCCGAGATGATCGGCAAGAGCGACTTCGACTTTCATCCCCCGGCACTGGCCGCTGAGTACGTGGCCGAAGACCGTCGGGTGATGGAGTCGGCCCAGCCCATTCATGATCAGGCCTGGTTCATTCCCCACCACACCGGTATGCCCCGGTGGTACCTGGGCACCAAGATTCCGTTGGCGACGACTCGTGGCAGCGTGGTCGGAATTGCCGGCATCCTGCGGCCAATTGATCAGCCGGGCCACGCCCCCCATGACTACCAGCGGCTGACACCCGCGCTTGAATATGCCGTCGAGCACTGCCGCAAGAGCGTCAGCATTCCCGCCATGGCCAAGCAGGCAGGGCTTTCCACAAGCCAACTGCAACGCGAGTTCCGGCGGCTCTTCCGGATGAGCCCGGGGGAATATCTGATGCGGCTCCGGCTTCAGTTGGCCCGTCGGCAACTCACCGAATCAAACACTGCCGTCGGCTCCATCGCGGGTGCCTGTGGCTTCTATGATCAAAGCCACTTCACGCGGTCGTTCAAAAAATACACCGGTCTGACACCGCTGGCCTACCGGCGGCAAGTCTGGCAGACGGAAGCCCCCCCGGTCAGATGATGGCCAGCGGGTTGCGGCGTTCCTCTAGGGTGCCCCGGGTCACCCCCACACGATTGGCTGCCTTGAGATCAGCCCAGACCTGTCGGCCCGTGATTCTTCCGGCCAAGAGATCGCGATAGGCCTTGATGATGCTGCCAATCTCACCAGCAGATTCAGCAAGGAGCTCAATCCGGAGGTGACCAACGCCCCGTTTGACCAAGGCGGTGACAGCCTCTGCACCACTCTGCGGCACCGCATTGAAGAGCGTGTTGCGACAGCCGACATCGGCTGTCAGCGGATGGGCAACCCCGATACGATCACGCAGGGCAACCGTGTGGGTGTCACAGGGACGCCCGCAGTTGGTCTTATTGGTCCCGGGCGAGAGCACCGCACAGAAGACGCAGTGCTCCATGTGAAACATCGGCATATGCTGATGGATCACCACCTCCAACCGGCTGGCATCACAGCCAGCAACCAGTTCGAGCAACTGCTCGCGATTGCAGTCATAAGAGACCGTCAGTCGCTCGAGCCCTTCCGCTTGAAAAAAGTCAGCCGTGAGCGGGTTCACCGCATTGAGCGAGAAATCCCCGGCGATCGCGATGCCCCGGTCGCGAAAATAGGCTAGGCCGCTGAAGGTTCGCACGAGCACCCCATCCGGCTCATGCCGGGCCAGGGCGGCGTAAACACCCAGCTCGCCGGGCTTTTGAATCCGCGGGGTCGCCAGGAAGAGCGTGGCCTCACGGCCGCGGGCAAGCCGGACCGCCTCGCGGTACTCGCGGATGTCGGCAAAATCAGCCAGCAGGTGTCGCTCGCCGAGCTCAAGGACCGTCTGCAACTGCGACAGGGAACGCACCAGCACATGCACCGTTGGAGCAGCTACCTGCTTTGGTGCAGACGAGCGGCTTTCTGTCAGCATGGCTTGGACGCAGGCAGCGGGGTCGTCGGCCACCTGCCGAGGCAGTGGTGCTTCTGCGACGCGGGTCAACTCCGCAACCAACTGCTTGCGAAGCAGCCCAAGGACACTGAAGGGCACCAGCGGCTGTCCCGTGATGCTGGCCGTGAGGTTTCGCAAGGCAAAGGGCGTTCCTCCCAGTCGGCCGAACTGCTCGCGCAGGGTCGCCTCGGTGAGCGGGTGTCGGGTCGCCTCAACCGCTGGGCTATCCGCCAGGACTCGGCAGCCCTGGCCGGTCGGCAGACTCGCTGCCACTTCCAGTCGCTGCCCGACTGCGGCCGTCACGGCAAGATCGACCGGCTGGTGCCGGTGCAACTGTTTCTTGTCAAATGTTTTCCGCAGTTGCTGCGTCAGCTGCGGGTCGTCGGTCTTCCAGACCTGCGTCCCCACCTCAATCTGGGCAAGGTCAACTGCCCCTGTACCGAAGGCCAGTTCAACCCTGCCCGCGGCTGGCATCTGGGTGACCGCACGGCCGTTGTCAAAGAGTTCGTAGACCCTCCCTCCCTGCGGCTGGCTACCTGGTGCAGCCGCAAAGACAACGCCGTCGCCACGCTTGAGGCGAGCCTGCAGGGCAACCGTCACCCGCTGCCGAGCCACAGCAACGACGCTTCCCAGCAACACACCCCGTTTGGCGCTGCTGGTCGCTGGCACCAGCATCTTGTGGTCACAGCCCTGGAGCCAGCCGGGGGAAAACCCTCGGGAGAAGGTCAACTCCATTTCTTCTATTTGCCGCGGCGTGAAGACCACCGGCGCACCGGCTACCGCCGTATCGATTGCCTCACGATACCGCCGCGTGATGGCCGCGACGTATTCTGGTGCCTTGAGTCGCCCTTCGATCTTGAGTGACGACACGCCGGCAGCAATGAGGTCAGGCACCAGGGGAAAGGCCGCCAGGTCCTGCGGGGAGAGCAGGTATTTCTGCTCGGCCAGGTCAACCTCTTCACCGTCACAGAGCAGATCGTACGGCAGCCGGCAGGCTTGGGCGCACTGTCCCCGGTTGGCGGAGCGACCGCCGAGTGACTCGCTGGTCAGGCACTGCCCGGAGTAGGCCACGCAGAGCGCACCGTGAACAAACACCTCCACCGGCAGCGGTGTCGCTGCCGTAATCGCTCGGATCTCCTCGAGCGACAATTCTCGGGCCAGGACAACACGCCCGATGCCAAGTAACTCCGCCAGCGCGATCGTCTCGGCACTGGTGAGCGTCATCTGGGTCGAAGCATGCAGCGGCAGGTCCGGGCAGATGGCCCGAATCAGCCGGGCAGCCCCGACATCCTGGACGAGCACGGCATCGACCCCCGCCCGGGCGATCGCGGCCACCGTCTCAGCGAAGGTGGAAAGTTCGTCGGTGAACACCAGCGTATTGAGCGTGGCGTAGCCCCGCAGCCCATGCCGGTGCAGCAGTTGCATCACTGCGGGCAGATCAGCAACCGTGAAATTGGTGGCCCGAGCCCGAGCATTGAAGCCGGTTTCGAGACCGAAATAGACCGCATCAGCCCCGTTGGCAATCGCCGCCCGCAGGCAGTCATGATCGCCCGCAGGGGCCAGCAGTTCGGGAGGGACATTCATGCCGGTGAGTATCGACAGGAAATGGGGTGGGAGCCAGTGCAGGCCGCCGGTATCGCAAAGGCAGGCCAACCTGTCCCGCTCGCCTGCCGAGGTCACTTCCTTGCCAGCACCCTCGAGTCATCGTTGACACCTTGTTTGCTTTTGCTTACAAAAACAATTAGAGGCCTTTCAGCACTGCCACGCGTCTTCCTTGTTGCACCAAAACGTCAAAGCCTGGGGGGGTCTTGTGAGCCTTGCACAGCACATCAAACAAGACGTGGCTTCCCGTCTCGATGGCGGCGACACATTTGCTGACCCGTTGACCCTGGAGGGACTCGCCCGGCATTACCGCGTCAGCCTGACACCAGTCCGCACCGCGGTCTCGGAACTGATTGCCGAGGGCGTCCTGAAGCGCTCGGCAGGCCGACGGCTGGTCATCCGCCGCCGCCCGCGGCGGTCGCGAACTTCCCAACAGCCGCCTCCGTTACCGGCCAGCTTCGACGACCACTACGCGACAGTCTCTCGCGATTTGGTTGAACAAAGCCTGCAGGGCAAACCAGTGGTGCTGCGTGAGGAGGCGACGGCACAGCGATATGGGGTCAGTCGGGCCACGATTCGCCAGATCTTTCACCGCCTCGTTGGCGATGGGCTGCTTGAGCACCTGCCCCGCCGGGGCTGGAGGCTCCGACCACTCCGGCGGGAAGATCTTGATGCCTACATTGAGTTTCGGGTCGCGGCGGAGCGAACGGCCCTGGAACTGGGAAAGCACCGACTTGAGGAAACGGACCTACGAACGATGCTTGCCGCCAACCGGCTGCCCAAGAAGGCGACAGAGCAGCCTCGGCCTGACGGCCGGCTGCACGCCTACCTCGTTGAAAAATCGGGCAACCCCTACATTGCTGACTTCTTCGCCCGCCACGGAAAATATTACGAAACCCTCTTCGCCTGGGAGGCTCTCGATCGAGCTGCTGCCCTCCAGGCCATCCGGCACCATCGGGCGATCCTCGAGGCTCTGATCGCCCGCGACTGGAATGCCGCTGGCGACCGACTCGAAGAGCACATTCGCACGAACCACCCGGTGCTGCAACAACTGCTCGCCTCACAACAGGAAGACCCTTCATGACGAAACGCACCGCCTCGGATCTCACCCGACGAGGGTTTTTCGATCACATGGGACGGCTCACCGCCGCCGCCGGTATCAGTAGCACCGCCATCGCCACCGCCGCCGATCCGCAGGCTCGGCCTCTGGATGCCAGCGGGCAGGTGATTCCGGGCTTTGAGACCACCCAGGTCGCCGCGACGAGCAGCGGCGTCTGGCAGCCGGTTTCGGACCGTAGGCTACGCGTGGGAATCGCCGGCTTCGGGCTCTGTCAATTTGGTGCCCAGTTCGGCTTTCAAGATCATCCAAACGTCAAAGTAGCGGCGGTCACTGACCTCATTCCGGACCGCCGCAGCCAACTTGCCAAAGCCTGTCGCTGCGAACAGACCTATGCGTCCTGCGAGCAGATGCTCGCCGACGACAGCCTTGAAGCTGTCTTCATCGCCACCGATGCTCCCAGCCATGCCCGGCTCGCCATCATGGCCCTGGAACGTGGCAAGCATGTCGCCTCGGCCGTTCCCGCGGTCTTCGGATCACTCGCAGATGCCGACACGCTCCATGCAACCGTCAAGAAGACGGGGCTGAAATACATGATGTTCGAAACATCATGCTTCCATGCCGACTTGTACACCTGGCACCAGCAGTACCAGCGGGGGCAGTTCGGCAACCTCGTCTATTCCGAGGGCGAGTACTATCACTATTTCGGCACGCCACTCGGTGGCTACAACCCAAAAACTCGGGCGATTGACTCAAGCGGCTGGCGAAAGGGCCTGCCGCCCCAGTGGTACCCCACCCATGCCACTGCGTTTTATGTGGGCGTGACGGGCGAGCGGTTCACGGAGGTCTCGGCGTTTGGCATGCCGAGTGTCGTCCCGCATCTGCAGCCGCAGAACAACGCCTACCACAATCCCTTTGGTACCGAAGTGGGATTGCTGCGGACCAGCGAGGGGGGCATGTCACGGATGGCCGTTTCCTGGGATATGCCTGCTGCCGGCGGTGAACGGGGCCGCGTGTATGGTCAGAAAAAGCCCCCAGATTCCACTCCAGTGAGCCGCCCACCGCTGCCGCCCGGTATGCAGGCAGGAGCACATGGCGGCTCTCATGGACATCTGACCAACGAGTTTGTGGATGCCATTCTGCGCGATCGCACCCCCTGGATTGACATCACTGCGTCGCTCACCATGACGGCCGCTGGCATCGTGGCCCACCAGTCGGCACTCAAGGACGGTGAACTGCTGAAAATCCCGGATTACAACTCATGAGTCCTTCCCTGCCTCACTGCTCTCGCCGCCAGTTGGTCCTGGCAACGGGTGCGGCTGCCCTTTCGTCCTGGTCACTGGCTGGCAGCCAGGCGGCAGCCTTCGACCAGTCTGCCACGAGGGTCTGGGAACCATGCTCCGATCGACAGATCCGCCTCGGCATCGCGGGGAACGGGCATTGTCGGTTCGGCACCAGCTTCCGGTTTGAAGAACACCCGAATATCGATGTCGTTGCCGTCACCGATCTGTTTCCCGATCGCTGTGCCGACCTTGCCCGCGCTGTCCGCTGTGACACGACGTATGAGTCACTCGAAGCACTGGTCAAAGACACTACTGTCGAAGCAGTCTTCATCGCGACGGATGCCCCCAGCCACGCTCGGCATGCGATTCTCGCCATGGAGCATGGCAAGCACGTCGGCACCGCCGTGCCAGCCTTTTTTGGCAACCTGGATGATGCCCGGCACTTACTTGAAACGGTCAAGGCAACAGGCCAGACCTACATGATGTTCGAGACCAGTTGGTTTCGGCCTGAATGCTGTGCCATGCGGAGCCTCTATCGCGCCGGGGCCCTCGGAGCCTTACGCTACACCGAAGGGGAATACTTTCATTACCATGCCTCGAAAGAGCCCACGCCCTCCTACCGGGACTGGCGCCGAGGATTTCCGCCACTCTGGTACCCCACCCATGCAACTGCCTTTCACACGGGGGTTTCTGGTGGGCATTTCCGCTCGGTTTCAGCCAGGGGCCTGCCGGGACACCTGCCCTACCACCAGCCCGACGCCAATGCCTACGGCAACCCGTTTGCCGGAGAGTTCGCCCTCTTCCAGACCACCGACGGGGCCCTCTGTCGCGTCGCGCAGGACAGCAGCAGCCGGCGACCCTTCAGTGAAACCGGGCGAGTCTCGGGCCGCCTCGGCAGCTATCGCGACGGGGTCTACAGCGGCACGGTGCCCGCGGCCGACCTGCCTGATCTGTCACCGCCAGCGCTGCCGCCCGGCATCGCCTGGCCTGCCGACCATGGTCATTCCCACGGCCCGCTCACGGATGCATTCGTCACGGCAATCCTCACCAACAGTACACCAGCCATCCATGTTGGCCATGCCCTGGCGATGACCGCTGCCGGGGTAATTGCCCATGAATCAGCGGTCCGTGACGGCGAGGTGCTGCCCATCCCCCAGTTTGCGTGCCCTGGCTAACGGAAATGGGCCACCAGCCAAGCCCGATGCACTGCTGCCGCCCGCACGGAAACAGGGAGCCCTGCGAGCAGCTGCTCAGCCGACCGTTGGCTCCAGCCCCGGCATAGTTCCTGTCGAGGTTGCAAACTTCTCCACCGGCAGTCCAGTCTGCTGGAGGACCGACAGATAGAGATTCGGCAACGGATGATTCCGCTTTCGATCGAATTCCAAATGCTGTCCGTGCCGAAAACCACCACCGGCAAGGACCACCGGCATATTGCGGTTGTCGTGGCTTGATGCATTTCCCAGGTTGCTGGTGAGCAGCACACTGGTG
>JBDQOY010000031.1:0-8326 GCA_040260935.1 Pirellulales bacterium | reverse complement strand
GGCGACCGCCAGTGGAGCCTCTGGCGTTTCCACACCAAACGTGATCTTCGTCACATCGGTCAGGGGGCCCCACGAACGCAACCCATCGACAGCCTCAGTCGAGCCGTAGTGACCATCGAAGAGAAAAAGATCGGTCGCCGTCGCGAACACCTCGACGGATCCCTTCGTGAATAGGCCCACTGTTGCCACGGACTGCGGCTGGTCGGCCGTGACGTCAAAGGCCGTCACTGTTGTCAGGTGGGAAACATGCCCCGACTCGGGAATGTCGATGGCAGTTGGGTCAACCAGCGTTGCCACATCGAGCGGATTGCCATCCTGATCGAACTGATAGACCTGCGGGGTCATCGCATCGACCACCTGCTGCCGAATGCGGGCTGCGTAGACCTCCGCCGTTTCGTAGGTACCGATCGGCTGAGGCAAGCCCGGCCACCACCTTGGATCAATCAGAATCTCTGCTGTCACCAACCCAATCGTGGCCTCAGGTTCGGGCTCAGGCACCGCCGGCATGATGACCGGGTCATCGACTCTGTCGTTCCGGATGATTTCTGGCCGTGGCAACTCCAGCCGATGATTGAGCACCAGCCGTAGCTGGCCGTCTACCATGCGTGACGAGACCAACGCCCCGTCTATGGTCGTTCGCGTTGTCACGGAAACAGCAGCAGGCTCACTGACATCAAGAACTGTCACCGTTGTCTGGGCCTGACTGAAGACTGGCGGGTATATCCAGGGAAAACCACGTGATGCGCGACTGGCAATGGTTGGCTGAAATTCCCGCGAGACAATCGTCAACCGATCGCCAAAGAGATACATACCGGCCGCCCGGCCATTTTCAGCAACACTGATCTGGCTAACCAACTCAGGAGCTGCCTCAGCAAAACCCCGGACGATGGACAGAACGCCGTGGGCGAGGGAGTAGAGGGTATCACCCGCCACCTCAACCAAATCAGCCTCATCGACTCCGGCAATCTGTGTATTGGTCGACGATGACTCGGGTACTCCATCCGCCATGGCGACTACCGCATCGGCTGTCGCACGAGTTCCATCGGCCGACAACGAAACTGCGATGTCATCGGTAAATGCAACAACGCCGTCGTCATGCAACTGGATGCCATCCCGCAGGTACGGCTCGTATCCCCACCAGCCCCAGTCAGAGGCCGGCTGGCCCAACAGATATTGCCACCGCTCGACGGCCTGGCCCACCAGCCAGTCGGCATAGGCATCGGCCGATGCAAATGTTTCCAGCCCTGCCCCAATCTCCCTGACAATCGGCGGCGGCTCGTTGAGATCTGCACCCGCGACGTCGTCCACTGACGTGTCAGTGCCAGTCAGCATGGCCCGGCGCTCGAGCATCTCTGGATGACGACAGCTGTGACCGCGGTGACGCCTGCGACGACGCAGCGAAGACAACCGACGAGCAGCTGGGCGAAACAGGGGCATGGCACGTTCCTTTGCAATACGAACGACAACAAACCGGAAGCAGACTGCCTTCAACCAGCGTTCGCAAAAAGGACACAGTGCCTCGAAACGCTGATCGTTCCATTCTTGGATGCCCCTGAAGCCTCTTCCGGCCAACCTCCTCCATTTGGGTGATGATACTTCTATCGACCCGCATGGCTCAAGAACTTTGCGACAACCAATAAATGCTGCCCAAACCACCCAAAAACCCAAGGAGACGCGGAGGCTATTTGGGCCCCGGCGTTGGCGAAGCCGCCATCCGGAGTTGGGCTTCCGAGGCGACGACGTAGGGCCGCTTGTACTCGGGCATATAGCCCTTCGCGCCCCGGACAGTCACCTGCTGGCCAACCATCGGCGCGAGGTTGACGCTAGCAGACGGGGTGACGAAAGCGAGCACGTTGTTGTTGGGATCGACGATCGCCCAGCGTGGAGCATCGGGACGACGCGACACCACGGTCGCCAGCCGTCCGTTGGTCTCAACATAGTCCGGGGGTGTCCAGGTCGGCCGACCGTCGGCTGGCTTGCCACCCGGCATGACGCCTGGGCGAATTGGTCGGCTGCCGATGCCCCCAAGACTCGACCAGAGCGATCCCAGCCGCAGGGGTGAGGGGTCGACCTTGTCCCGGGCAGCGAGGGCAAGATGTCGGCCCTGGATGGTCTCAAAGCGGGCAAGCCTGGCATCGATTGCCTCCGCCCGCAGTCGCTCGGCCCCGGTCGAGGCCCGCGCGGCCGCCAGCCGCAGGCGTTCCCGCAGCGGCGTTAACTGCCAGTTGGCTGCCGGGCCGGTCACTGCCAATGAGAGTGCCAGGTCGATGTCAGCCAGTTCATCGACCGGTGCCACCTGGGGACCGGTGACAGGCATTGCCGCTGGCTCAGCAGGGGTCATATCGAACAGGCCACTGCCAACAGGCATCCAGTCGGCCAGCAGCCGATATGGTCCGGTGATGGCGTCCAGCCGGGCCGGCTCGGCAGGATCGAGCGACTCATCGAGGGGCAGTTCACCGGCCGCAGCGATCACCTGCGAAAGTGACTCTCCCGCATCCCGCCAGGCATCAACGGCCTCTCGGGCGTTGGCCAGATTCGTTGACAAGTCTTCCGTGACCGAGGCAGCCGCGATGGTTTCAGCAGTCTGGGGCGCTAGCCCCGGAGGCAGGTCGAGATCGGTGAGCCGTGCCCAACGAAACTCACCGGAGGGGGGCGTGATCTTCACCCAGAGGCCGGCATGCCGTCCCTGCTCAATCCGCACTTCTTCCAACACCCGCACCCGTTCGCCTGCCTCCAGTTGCACCTGGGCAACGTGACGCAGGCTGTTGATCTGTGAACCGATCCGCGAGACCGCCCCGTCGGTCACGACGACACCGACGGTGGGATCATCTTCGATCTGGCAATCGACATCCGCCGCCCGCAGCCAGCTGTAGCTTCCAGCCAGCGGCCGCACAGCCCCGTAGCCATCCGCATCGACACTCCAGAGTTCGACGGCATCTCCCAGAATCAGCCGGGCCGTCGGGTAATAGTCTTCCGAAGGCCCCGCTCGCAGATAGGTGTGCGAGGCCTTGACTGTCACCGTTCGCGGAAATTGCCGGCCAGTGGCCAGTTCCTCAGCAGCGGGAGTCCAGCCTGGCGTCCCACCAACCCAGAGGCCGAGACAGACAGCGACCACCATCCGGCAACTACCGTGACCCGCGCAACCAAGGGTGAGACAGACATCAGCCATCGTGGCGGGAGGATGGCAATCCCGGCGGTTCCCCGCAACGCCAATCAGGCCTGCGGGCCCTTCGTGACGAGGGGCCCCGGCTCGTGCGATGCGGTGCCAGAAACAAAAACGCGTAGACGAGGCTTGGGCTCTCCTCGTCTACGCGCTGTGCGGCGACCGCGGCCGGAGACCCGGCCGCCATTGCCCTTGTAGACCAGCCCGTGGCAGTGCTCAAGTCACGATTCTGCCGACCTCATGAGGGCCGGCATCCAGCCCACCTCACCTCCCCAGACCCCCTCGCCAGAGGGTTGCCCTGCGGGGTCTGTGCCGGCCCCGGCAGGCTACGAAAAAAAGTCGGGGATGCTGTCATGCTGCCAGGGCATCGGCCAGCAATCGCAGCCATGGCTCAACCGACTCACGCCCACCGGTCCGTTGGGCGGTCGAGCACTTCTCGAAGGACGAACGCCTGCCGAACCGTCTGCGGATTGGCAAGGAGCCTTGCCAGACTCACCGCAGTCGTCTGGCTCACTGCAGCCGCCGCACGGGGTTGATCACCAGTGGTGTGGCCATGATCGGCCCAGGGACTTTCCACTTCGCCCTCGGGCAGATGGTCAAGTCCCTTGTCGAACACCGCGTGAACATGCTCGCTGATCTCACCGGTGTCTTGCCCGTGGTGCAGGATGCCTTGAGCAACCCGTCGTGGCGATGGGCCACCCTGACTCGTCTGCTGCCGATGAGCCGGTGGCAGAGGCAGCGGTGGCGGGATGGTGATCGGAGCAGGGGCAATCTCGCTGGCGGTCTCCTTGGCCGCTGCCGTTCGCCACCGGTTGAGGAATGCGGCAATCTCGTCATCAAGCGGCGTGCCCATGTCGCCTGCTTCGTTTTCGTCATCCTCACCTGCGGTTGCCGCCGTCAGCAGACCGCATTCCGGACAGGGTGTGATCGCCTCTGCCGGAGTGACAAAGCTGGTGCCACAGCCCAGGCACCGCCGCTGACCATTGCGACCAACGCGAGGCACGGGAAGCCGCACCACCGCTTCTTCGCCAGCGTCACCTGCAGGTCGGGCTCCACCAGCCACGCGGCGGACGACAGCTGCCACCTGGGAGATGATCCAGATGAACAGAAACGCCAGTGGCAGCAACGCCTCCAGCCAGTCGAAACCAGCGGCAAACAGGGGCAGCGGTGGTGGCATCCAGAACATTTGCAACCGTTTCAAGGGATGGAACTCACGGGTCGACGGCCCCGGACACCCCGGCAGCCTCATCGAGCCCGTCGCCGTCAGGCTGGTGTTGCAACCGCTGGCAGTGGGGTGGCAATCGCCCGCCGCATCTCAGTGTCTGCCTGGAGGTTCTTGAGTTTGTAGTAGTCAAGAATGCCAAGCTTCCCGCTGGTCAGTGCATCGGCGGTTGCCCGGGGCACCTCCGCTTCGGCGTCGACCAGTGCCGCCCGGCTCTCTTCGATGCCAGCAACCATTTCCTGCTCGCGGGCCACCGCCATCGCCCGGCGGCCTTCCGCCTTGGCCCGGGCAACACGGGTATCAGCCTCTGCCTGATCCGCCTGCAGCCGAGCCCCAACGTTCACACCAACATCGATGTCGGCAATGTCGATCGAGACAATCTCAAAAGCGGTGTTGGCATCGAGCCGTCGCTTGAGCACCATCTTGGAAATGACATCAGGATTTTCCAGCACATTGCTGTGGGTCTCTGATGAGCCAATCGCCGACACAATCCCCTCGCCAACGCGGGCGATGATCGTGTCTTCGGTGGCACCACCAATCAACTGGTTGAGATTGGTTCGCACGGTCACCCGGGCTCGCACCTTCAGTTGGATGCCGTTTTTGGCGATGGCATCGAGGGTCGCCCGGCCACTCTTGGCTCCCGGGCAGTCGATCACCTTGGGGTAGACACTCGTCTGCACCGCTTCCCGGACGTTCCGGCCAGCCAAGTCGATCGCGGTGGCCAGCGTGAAGTTGAGTTCGCCCATCTTGGCTTTCGAGGCGGCGATCAAGGCTTGCACCACCAGTGGCACCCGGCCACCCGCCAGATAGTGGGCCTCAAGTGCCTGGAGGGTGATGCCGCTGGCGTCACCCAGGCCCGCCTGCACCGCCATGATCTTGCTGCGGACAATGACCGTCGGATTGATCTTCTTAAAACTCATCGCAACCAGGTCAAACAGCCCGATCCCGGCACTGGAGGCGTATGACTGCAGCCAAAGCCGGAGGTAGCGAGCCAGAAACCCGAAGACAATCAGCAATAGGACGACGCCGATAATCAGCGTGATCAGACCGGGCATGTGAGGCTCCTAGGAAGGGGTGGTGCGTCTCCCGGAGGCGGCGAGCGGCACACGACGGAAACAACCAAGAGCCTGTTTCGACGAACCGCCTCAGTCAAGCGCCGGAGGGGCGTTCAAAGTCTTCGAACTCAAATTCTTCCAGGGTTTGAGACCGAGGATCGGGCATTTCTGCGGGTGACGGCGGCGATTCCGCCTCACTGAGAGCCTCCTGTGACGGTTCCGGAAAGGCCCGAAGCGACGGCTCTTGGGCAACGGAACGCACAATCACGGCCCGCCCCTCGGTGTCGATCACCTCCACGGTATCACCGGCCGTGATCGGCCCGGAGCGGCTGACAGCCTCCAGTCGTTCTCCGGCGATCTCAACCTGGCCCCACGGCAACAGATCGCAGATCGCCCGCCCCCGCTGGCCCAGCAACTGCCGGGCATGGTGATAGGCGTCGGCGGCCGGCACGAGATCTTGCGGTTCCGGCGGAGCCGGCATGATCCGGCGGCCCAGCGGCGTCGCTGGAAACAGATGAAAGGCCACCGCCAGCGTCGCAGGCACCGCCACCGCCGTCACGGCGAGCATCAGGAAGCCGACCACCACACCCTGCTCAGCAAAGGCTGTGGCGATGGCGGCAACGATGGCAGCAATGCTGATAAAGCCCAGCAGGCCGCCGGAGGGAATGAAGACCTCCAGCACCATCATCACTAAGCCAACCAGCAGCAGGCCGGCAATCCAGATGAAAGGGCTCATGGGTTCTTTCGTGGTTCCTTACTGATCGGATGCTGGCAGCACCAGCACCCGGCCCGCCCGCACCGCCGTCACCCGTACGGGGGTTCCCGGCTCGATCAGCATGCCCTCACTCCAGACATCCCGCAACTCTCCGCCAAGCTCTGCCTGACCAGCTGGCGCCAGCCGGGTTGTCGTCACGCCGGCCAGCCCGATCAACACCTCAAGCGACTCGTCGCTCGGGGCCGCTGCGGCCTCAGGCGGAACCAGCAACACCCGTCGCAGCACCGGGGTCGACGGCAGCCACCGCCGCACCAATGAGGCAAACACTCCAACACCAACGCCTGCCCCCAGAATGCCAAGGAGTGACCACTGGACCTGCCGCACCTGGTAGGCATTGCTAGGCAGCACAAACGACTGACTGGCCAGCACAAGTGCTGCGATCACCAGCAGCCCACCGCCCAGCCCCAGAATGCCCATGCCGGGCACCACAAAAATCTCGGCGGCCAGACAGACCAGCCCCGCCAGAAAGAGCATCACCTCCAGCCAGCCGCTGGTGCCGTGCAGGTACTGACTCCAAAAGTAGACCAGGAAGGCGACCATGGCGATGAATCCCCCGAGGCCCAAGCCGGGCGTCTGGAGCTCAATGTAGAGCCCGGCACCACCAATGAGCAGCAGCAGCCAGGCCAGACCGGGGCTGGCCAGCGCGTCAAGCAGGCGGTCAGCCCAACTCGGCTCGATCACCTCAATCTCCTCGCCTAGGCCGTAGCGGCCGAGGAGTGCCAGAAAGGATGCCACTGGCGGTTCAGCCAGGCCATACTCCTCAGCCTCTCCACCGTCCACCACGAGCGGGCCCGGCGGCAGGGTCATGTCCCGCCGCCAGTCAGCCCGATCAGCTCGCTGCTGGAACTCAGGGGCTGAAAAATAGGCGACCTCGCCCGTGGTTCGCTGCGTCATGCGTTCAACGACAAACTCGGGCAGCACGAGCGCCAGCGGGAGGGAATCTGACTCCATGCCCCGGGTCGCGGCAATCTCCCGCCAGGCAACAGCAATCGCCTCGGCCTGTCGCTCCCCAATGGCTGCCGCCCCTTCGCCGCCAAGGACCGCCTCCTTGTGCATGACGAGTTCGTCACAGGCCAAGGCAATCAAGGCGGCGTCACCACGCGCCTGCTGCGGCACATAGGCAACTGTGCGAACCTGCCCGGGATTCCGGTCAGCCAGCCAGCGGGCCAGGACGAGGCTCTGTTCTGGGGCCCCACCGGGCGAGTCAATTTCCAGGCAGAGAAAGTTGGCACCGGTCGCCAGTGCTTCATCCAGTTGGCTCTGCAGCCGGGCCACCGACGTGCCGACCACCGGTCCGGACAAAGACACCGCCGCTGCCTGCCAGCCGCGTTCCAGCGATGGGTCGACCAGCAGGCGGGCTGGATCAATCGCCAGGGCGTTGGCAAGTTCCACCGCGTTGCGGGCCAGCAGTCGCACCACGCCCAGCTCGCGGCCCTGCCGTCCGGTCAGCGTCAGCGGTGCGGGCCCCAGTTCCTCCACCTTCAGCACCTGCAATTCGCGGCGAAGTGCGGGCAGCCGGTCAGCCGCAATGATCTGTTCACCGACTTCGGTCACCACGCGAACAACGGTAGCGGCTGGATCAAGCAGGGCGACCGCCAACGGGGGCGGCACCGTCCGACGGCGGCTGGCAACTTCGCGGTAGGCCACCCGCATCGCCTCATCGATCCGCGGCTCGGCTGCGTTGGCCGGCCCCAACACGGCATCGGGGGCCATGACAATCTCATCACAGGCCAAGGCCACCAGCACCGCATGACCGCTGGCACCGGCTGGCAGGAAGGCAACTGTTTTCACGCCTGCCAACTGGGGGTCAGAGAGAAACCGGGCCAGTGCCAGGGACCGGCCAAAGTCACTCGCAGCAGCCGCATCCGCCGCCGCCGTTTCAAACTGCAGCACCAGCACACCCCGCTGCCCGGGCTGACGCGTCAACTGATCCAGCTGCCGCAGAACCGCGGCCCGCAGCTGGGTGTCACGGTTGCCGACCAGCGGCAGCCGGACCTGGCCCCCGTGGGTGTGCCCGGCCAGAAGCAGGTCCGCCTCCACGTCGCCCCGGGCGTAGTTGGGCGCGTGACCCAGCACGACGTGAAACGGCCCGCCGTCGCCTTCGGACTGCG
>JBDQOY010000003.1:0-3901 GCA_040260935.1 Pirellulales bacterium | reverse complement strand
GTTCAATCCCTATGCCGGGGTGCGGAAATTTCAGCCCGCCATTTCTGCTGAGGCGATTCTGGGGCGGCTCTTCCTGGGGACGTCCCCAGACGATCCGCACGTTGTGGCAGTGGTCGGCCGGCTGCTGACAGACTCACCGATTGCCTACTCCGGGCCGCCAAACGGTGGGGGGACGATGGTGAAATCAGTCGACATGCCACGGCGGTCGTTGGTGCGGCATGACCAGAACGTCTATGCCTGGTACTACATCACACAGGTCTGCCACCATCTCGGCGGTCAGCCCTGGCGGGAGTGGAATGCCAGCATGCGGGAACTGCTGCCTTCCCATCAGGAGCAGCGTGGCCCCGACAAGGGCAGCTGGTCACCGGTCCGCGACCTGTTCGGGGTGAAGGGGGGGCGGCTCTTCACCACGGCCCTGTCGGCCTGCATGCTCGAAACCTACTACCGGCACCTGCCACTGTTTGCAGACAAGGCAGGCGACTAACCCGGCAGTCCGCCCCACTGGCGGATCGCCTCAAAGGCGACGACGGCTGCGGTGTTGGACAGGTTGAGGCTGCGGATCTGCGGCCGTGACGGAATCGTCAGCAGTCGATCGCTGTGGGGCTGCTTGATCGCCTGCGGCAGCCCGCTCGATTCACTGCCGAAGACGAGAACGTCGCCGCGCTGGTAGGAGACGTCGGTGTAGGAGCGGCTGGCATGGGCGGAAAAGAACCACGCGAGATTCCCCCCTTCGGCCGTCACGCGGCTGACGAGGGTGTCCCAGTTGGGCACCACCTCCCACTCCAATTCGTCCCAATAATCGAGGCCCGCCCGCCGCAGGTAATAGTCGTTGATCGTGAAGCCGAGCGGCTCGACCAGCCACATTTTTGCCCCGATGCCGACGCAGGTGCGACCGATGTTCCCGGCATTGGGTGGAATTTCGGGCTCGTAGAGGACGATGTGAAGGCAGGGCTCGTACCGCATAGGTGGATCGCCGGGGGGAGGGTTTCCTGCTATTTTGGAGGAAATTGCCGCGGTGAAAAGCGGTCCGTGTCGCAGGGGCAGCAGCCCGCAAGGTAGCAGGAGATCCAGTGGTCAGCATCGAACGAAACCCTACGCGGGCTGTTAGCATCGGTAGCATCACGGTCGGAGCGGGGCATCCGATCGCTCCGCAGAGCATGACCGCCACCCACACCCAGGATGTGGAGGCGACGCTTGGGCAGGTCAATGCCCTCCATGCCGCGGGCGCCGGCGTGGTGCGGATTGCCGTCGACAGCAAGAAGGACGCTGCCGCCCTGCCGGCCATCCGGGCGGGCACCCAGGCCAACCTGGCGATCGATCTTCAGGAGAACTACCGGCTGGCGGCTGAGGTGGCCGCGCACGTTGACAAACTCCGCTACAACCCCGGTCATCTCTATCACCACGAAACCGAAAAACCCTGGCAGGAGAAGGTCAAATTCATCGCCGGCGTGGCGGGTGACAACGACTGCGCCCTGCGGGTGGGCGTGAACTGTGGCAGTGTCGATCCGGCGAAGAAGGAACAGTTTGCCGAGGACGACTCGATCGGCCCGATGCTGGCTAGCGCCCTGGAGCACTGCGAGTTGCTCGACGCAATCGGCTTCACGCGGTACGTGGTCTCGCTGAAAGACTCAGACCCCCAGAAGGTGATCGAGGTCAATCGCCGGTTTGCCGAGCAGCGACCCGATGTGCCCCTGCATCTTGGCGTCACCGAGGCGGGCATGCCGCCGGATGGCATCATCAAGACCCGGATTGCCTTTGAGCAGTTGATCAGCCGGGGTATTGGCGACACCGTGCGGGTGTCACTGACGGTGTCCAACGACCGGAAGCCGGAGGAGATTGAGGCAGCCCGAGGCATTCTGGCCGACATCGCCGCCGGCCGCGTTCGCAGTGTGGTCGACTTTGGGCTGGAGTCGCTCAACATCATCAGCTGCCCAAGCTGCTCGCGGGTCGAAAACGAGGCCTTCATCGAATTGGCTGAAGAGGTCAAACGGATGACCGCCTATGCCAAGGACCATGCGATCACCATCGCCGTGATGGGCTGCCGGGTGAATGGCCCGGGCGAGACCGACGATGCCGACTTGGGCCTCTGGTGTGGGCCGACCCATGTGAATCTGAAAAAGGGGAGCGAGCCGCTCGGGGCGTTTGCCTACGACGCCATTTTGCCGCAGCTGCGGCAAGAGCTTGATCAGCTGATTGCCCAGCGTGGCCCGGCCAGTACGCCGGCGGGAGCCTGAACCATGCAGCAGCTTCCGATTGTCGGTGAGCCTGCCGACGCCTGTGGCAGTGGTGGCGTAACCGTCGGCCTGGGGGCGGGGCTTGCGGTTGCCCCCATCGACCCGGCAAACCGGCGGGGCACCTTTTCGCTGGTCAGCCTCGGCTGCCCCAAGAATCTCGTCGACAGCGAGCGGATGCTCGGGCTGCTGCGGGACGATGGCTGGCAATTTGTGCCAGAGCCGGAAGGGTCGGATCTGGTGATCATCAACACCTGCGCTTTCATTGATTCATCGCGGGCTGAGTCGTACGGCGTGATTGATGAGATGGTCGGCCTCAAGGCTGCCGGTGGCACCCGCGGGGTGATCGTGGCCGGCTGTCTGGCCGAGCGGCAGAAGGAGACCCTGCTGGAAGAGCGGCCGGGCGTTGATGCTGTGATTGGCGTCTTCTCACGGGACGAGGTGGCCCGGGCTGCTGATCGACTGATCGGCAGCCTTGGGGAACAGCGGAGCGTCTTTCAGCCTGCTCCGGCGACGGCACTGCACGATGGCAACCGTATGCGGGTCACGCCGCGGCACATGGCCTATCTCAAAATCTCGGAGGGCTGCGACCGGACCTGCACCTTCTGTGCGATTCCGAAGATGCGGGGCAAGCATGCCACCAAGCCGCTGGAGCAGGTGGTAGCCGAGGCGACCGAATTGGCAGCTGACGGCCTCAAAGAGTTGGTCATCGTCGCCCAGGACACAACGTTTTACGGTCTCGATCTCTACGGTGAGCCACGGCTGGTTGAACTGCTTGAGGCCCTTGAGCAGATCGACGGCATCGAGTGGATTCGGCTGATGTACCTCTACCCGATGTATTTCAGTGACCGGCTGATCGACACGATTGCCGGCAGTGGCAAAATTCTGCCCTATCTCGATATGCCGCTCCAGCATGCGAGTGATCCGGTGCTCAAGCGGATGCAGCGGCGGGTGGCCCGCGGTCCAACGGAAGAGTTGCTGGCCAAGCTCCGCGAGCGGATTCCGGACGTCGTCCTCCGGACCACGATGATCACCGGCTTTCCAGGCGAGACCGACGAGCAGTTTGCCGAGATGGTCGAGTTCGTCAAGCGGTGGCGGTTTGAGCGGCTCGGCGTGTTTCCTTATTCGCTTGAGCCAGACACCCCGGCGGCTCGGCTTGATGGCCATCTGCCGGACGAGCTGAAACTTTCCCGGCAAGATGAACTGATGCAGGTTCAGCAGGCAATCGCCCACGAACACACCCAGCGGCAGGTCGGGAAGACGCTGCCGTGCATCATCGACAGCCATAGTGGTCAGCGGGATGACGTCTGGATTGGCCGCACCGCAGCCGACGCGCCTGATATCGACTGTGTGGTCTACGTCACCGCCCCCGAGACCACGCCGCAGACCCCGCTGGCCAGCCGGATTGTGCCCGTCCAGATGGTGGCTGCTGCTGGGTATGACCTGGCGGGGGTGATGACGGGCTGACCGGCCTCGTCACCGGAGCAATGCTGGGTGACGGGCGAACAGACAAACTGTCTGGGGCAGGCAGGTCCGGTTCGGCTTTTTTTCTCGGCACTTTGAGCAGTCAGTATTCGTTTGTTGACCAAATCCGTGTATTTTGAAAGGCTTGACGGACAATTTGCTTTTGTCAGGAGGCCGCTGACGCAGCGAGAAGTGTCGCTGGGTGG
>JBDQOY010000030.1:0-2534 GCA_040260935.1 Pirellulales bacterium | reverse complement strand
GTACGAAGCAAGTCGAGCGATGTCATGGAGGCGACTCTGGCGACGTGGGCTGTTCTCCAGATTGATCCTGACAACAAAGAGCGGTTTGCTGAAGCGGTTCCGCTGCTGACCGGTGCGCTTGAGTCGGAGTCTCAGACGGTCCGACTGGAGGCGGCGGTTGCGCTCGGCGATCTTGGGGGCAAGGCGGCAGCCGCGCTGCCTGCTCTGGAACTGGTTGCTGAAGATGACCCGATCGCCAGCATCCGTACGGCTGCCCAGCAGTCCCTGCGGAAAATCCGGGGCAGTTGAGCGGGTAACTGCCAGCGGTGCTGGGTGGCCAGTTGGGCCGTTTGCATCCATTTGACCCCTTACCGTTACCAGCCGACTTTCTGCGTGAGACCTTCAAGGCGTGCCGACTGAGGCGTCGATACCATCCGCTGGCCGCAGATTGCTTCGGCCACGGTAATGGTGTGACCTTGGTGACGCTCTGTGGGTGCCGTGATGGGCAGAATTGGCATATTCGGAAAAGTCTGGCTCAGTCGTTTTTCTTCACCAGCCGGTGAGCGGCCGGTGATGCGGCAGGTGCTATCGCTGCGACCAGCGAGCATTCTCGAACTTGGGCTCGGCACACTGGAACGGGGGGAACGAGTGCTCCGGGTGGCGGCCAGCCTCTCCGCGCCGCCGGTGCATTACGTTGGTCTTGATCGCTTTGAGGCGAGGCAGCCCGATGATCCGCCGGGCGTGACCCTGAAAGAGGCCCATCGTCGGCTCCATCCGCTGGGGAAGGTGCAGCTGGTGCCCGGGAACATCGATTCGTCGCTGGCCCGACTCTGTAATCATCTGGGGCGATTTGATCTGGTTCTGATCTCGACGGCGGCCGACTCGCTCAACCTGACCCGGTGCTGGTTTTTCCTGCAACGGCTGGTGGGGGCGGGCACGGCTGTGCTGCAAGAGCAGCCTGCGGAACGGGGAACCATGTGGCAGCCCGTCACGCCTGAGCGGATTGCTGATCTTGCGGCCCAGACCCTGCTCCGGCGAGCCGGCTAAGGTCTCTTGCCTGGGCTGGTGGGCGGGAGATCCGTCTGCCAGCTGCACTGCTGGCGGCAGCCCTGGCGTCCGGCTACATTGAGAGTTTCGTGTTTCCGTTCCCCTTGCGAATTCAATGACGAATGCCAGCGCCTCGTACCCTGCTCGATAAAATTTGGGACGACCACGTCGTCTGTACGCCGACGGGTGAAAACCCCTTGCTCTATATCGACCGGCATCTCGTTCACGAGGTGACCAGCCCGCAGGCTTTTGAAGGATTGCGACTTGCTGGCCGTCAGGTCCGGCGGCCGGAGGCGACCTTTGCCACGCCCGATCACAACGTGCCGACGACCGACCGCCGGCTGCCGATCGCTGACCCGATTTCGAAGCAGCAGATCGACACCCTGCGGCAGAACTGTCAGGAGTTCGGCGTCAAACTCTTCGACCTCGGGGATGCTGACCAGGGTATTGTTCACGTTATCGGGCCCGAGTTAGGCATCACTCAGCCGGGTATGACCATTGTCTGCGGGGACAGCCATACGGCAACGCATGGAGCCCTCGGCGCCTTGGCCTTCGGCATTGGGACCAGTGAGGTTGAGCATGTGCTGGCCACCCAGACGTTGCGGCAGGCCAAGCCAAAGTCTCTTGAGGTACGGATTGAGGGCAGCCTGCCCCCCGGCGTGACGGCCAAAGACCTTGTGCTCTATGTGATTGGCCGGCTTTCAACCGAAGGTGGTACCGGCTATGTGATTGAGTACACCGGTGGCTGCATCCGGAGCCTCGGGATGGAACAGCGGATGACAGTCTGCAACATGTCGATCGAGGCAGGCGCTCGGGCTGGCATGATTGCCCCCGATCAGATCACCTTTGACTATCTGCGAGGGCGTGATTTTGTGCCCGCTGACTTTGAGGCGGCGGTGGCTCGGTGGGAACAGTTGCCCTCCGACCCGGGCGCTGTCTATGACCGCTCAGAGGTGTTTCAGGCCGCTGACATTGTGCCGCAGGTGACCTGGGGCACGAATCCGGCTCAGGTGATCGGCGTTGACGCTGCTGTGCCAGATCCGGCGAGCTTCACCGATGTCAACGAGCAGACCTCAGCGGCACGGGCCCTTGATTACATGGGCCTCGTGGCAGGAACCAAACTGGTCGATATTCCGCTTGATCGAATTTTCATCGGCTCGTGCACCAACAGCCGGATCGAGGATTTGCGAGCAGCGGCCGCGGTTGTGCGGGGGCATCAGATCGCCTCGACCCTCCATGCGATGGTGGTGCCCGGGAGTGGCCGGGTGAAGCGTCAGGCGGAGGAAGAGGGCCTTGATCAGGTCTTCACCGCAGCCGGCTTCGAGTGGCGGGAGGCTGGCTGCAGTATGTGCCTGGGCATGAACCCTGACACCCTCTCGCCCGGTCAGCGATGTGCATCGACCAGCAATCGCACTTTTGAAGGTCGGCAGGGCAAGGGTGGCCGGACCCATCTGGTCTCACCTGCCATGGCGGCGGCCGCCGCCGTGACCGGCCACTTTGTTGATATT
>JBDQOY010000029.1:0-4369 GCA_040260935.1 Pirellulales bacterium | reverse complement strand
GGGCATCTTTTCGCCTCATGCAAGAGTCTTTCAGCGCGGGCGAGCGGTTTGCTGGGAACTGGCTCATCGTGACAGGAGCAACTCAGCCCAGGTGGTCGGGTCGCTCTCCCAGGGAAACTCCGGCTGGGCTTCTTCGCCGCGGTAGTCGACCGCCGGCTCGGCAAGCTGCCCTGCTTTGCCCCCCCGGAGTTTCCCTGGGAGAGCGACCCGACCACCTGGGCTGAGTTGCTCCTGTCACGATGAGCCAGTTCCCAGCAAACCGCTCGCCCGCGCTGAAAGACTCTTGCATGAGGCGAAAAGATGCCCTCGGACGAGGCTCTTTCTCTCCTCGCCCTCCACCCGCTGGAACCCGTGCCGTGGCCGTGCCTGATCACCTTCGTCTGATGCGGGAGTGCACCGCCGCCTGGACGGAGGCGCAGCAGCCGGTGCGACGGTTCATCCGCTCACTCGTTCGTGATCACCAGCATGTTGAAGACCTCACCCAGGAGGTGGCGGTGACGGTCGTCGATAAGTTTGCCGAGTACGACCGCTCGCGGAGTTTCACAGCCTGGGCCCTCGGCATCGCCCGCAACAAGGTGATGAACTACTGGAGCAAGCAGGGGCGTGATCGGCATCGGTTCGATCCGGTCGCCCTCGACAATTTGATGGCGGCCCACGAAGAGCTGCACTGGTCGGCAGAGGACCGCCGCGAGGCGTTGACAGGCTGCCTCGGCAAACTCGACACCGCCGATCGCAGCCTGCTCGACCAGCACTACGGTGAAAGCATGTCGGCCACAACGCTTGCCGATTTCCTGGGAATCACCACCAACGCCATCTACATTCGTCTGCACCGCATCCGGCGGAATCTGCTTGCCTGCATCGAACGTACGATCAGCCGTCAGGAGCCCACGCGATGACCCTTGACGACCAGATACAGGCCTACCTTGACGGCACGGCCACCGAGGCCGACCTCCAGGCCGTCCACCGAGCCCTGCGGGACAACCCGACAGCAGCCCACCTGCTGGCCCGGCATACGCTGCTGCGGGAGTTGCTTGAAGATGAATATGCTGGTGACTACCTGCTGCCGGCGGAACCGCCCCCTGCCCCGACCGCCACGGCCACCCATCGGCCGATCCGGAGCGGCTGGCTGCCGCAGTTCGCCGGTACCGTTGCACTGCTCCTACTGATTGGACTCGCCGGGGCGTTCTGGCGACTGACCATCCTCCCCAACACGCCGCCTGCTGCGACAGTAGCCATCGTCGCAGCGGTCAGCCCCGATGTTCGCTGGCAGAAGCCGGCACCTGACCTGCCCGCCCTGGCCCGAGGCACAAGCCTGCCCGCTGGCTCACTGGAACTTGGCGGCGGCCAGCTCTCACTGTTGCTCGCCTCAGGGGTTGAACTCACCCTGGATGGCCCGGCCCATTTCGATCTTTGCACCGACATGCATGTGCAGTTGCATACGGGCAAACTCAGTGCCGTCGTTCCCGAGCCTGCCCGGGGCTTTCTGGTGGAAGCCCAAGGCCTGCGGGTGGTTGACCTCGGCACCGAGTTTGAAGTGGTCGCCCCGCCGAGCGGCCAGCCCGAGGTGGCGGTGCTACGCGGCAGCGTTGAGGCTTCCTTTGTCAATGCTGACCAGGCGGAATCGCCACTGCGACTTGGCGAGGCCGAACGGCATCGATTCAACCCCGCCACCCATACCTCGGAATCACTCGGCACCGCAGCACGCCCGGCCGCGTCGCCGGGCTCGGAAACCTTAGAAGCCGACCGACAGGCTTCTGGGCACGCCAATGCCTTGGCAGCGGTCGGCACGGAGAGCAAACGGACCGTCGAGACACCAACCACCGCCCAGCAGTTGGATCTCGGCGGCCCGGGAAACGCCCAGCAACTGACCGTCGTGCCGGGCGGGTCAGTGTCGGTCAATCAGTTGCATGCGGTTGGCAACACTCGCCTTCACATTGCCGGCGGTATGTTCACCTTGGCCGATGCTCGTGACGATGCCAACGTCTGCCTGGCTGCCGACACGCATCTGGAACTGATCGTCTCCGACGGTTATCTGACCTGCGAGAAGGTGGTCCGCTGGGCGGCACTCGCCAAGACAGAAGTCGTCATGCAACTCACCGGCGGTCTGGTCGAGGCCCGCCGGGCATTTGTCCTCAGCGAACGCGGTCGCGGCAGCCTCGTGCAGACCGGCGGGCAGTTTCGCATTCAGAACAACCTCTTCATCAACAGCCAGGATCCCACCCGGGCCACTCGCTACACCATGCGTGGCGGCCAGTTGGTCGGCCCGGGAACGTTACGCCTTGCTGACTGGAAGGCCCACGACGGCATCTTCCGGATCGAGGGGACACCACCTGAGATTCAGCTCGGTTCTGTCGTGATGGCGAGCAACCGGGCGGCCCTTGAATATGTGTTCGATCAGCAAGGCGTCAGCCCACTCACGGTGGACCACGTTGCCTCTCTCAACGACCGCGGCACCCTGCGACTGATCGCAGCCGACAACCTCCCGTCGCTCCCGCAGAAACTCGTCCTACTGCGGTACGCCACCCGCGTCGGGCAATTTGCCGACGTCGAGTTCGACGGTCTCCGCGGTGAGGTGGTCTACGACGACGAGGCTGGCGAAGTCCGGCTCGAGCAGATCACTCGGTGATGCGAGAACCCGAGAATGCGTCTATTCTCGCTGCTTCGTATTCGAGTTCGGTGGGTCATTCGCTGAGGTCAATTCAAACCGAAACCGGTTGTTTCCTGGCTGAACATCAGCCTGCAGTGGTGTTGTCTCTCGATCACCATAACGGGCCGGCAAGAGATCCCGGACCTTGAAGTTTGTCGGCGCTGGCGGGAGGTAACCAGATGCATCAGGCTCAGGTACTGGTGGGCCTTCCTGCTTAGTAACTGTGACTAGATACGTCCCAACAGCGGTTCCGCCCCCCGCCCGAGCTCCCTGCGTTGCGTTGAGCCGAAATGATCCGTCCGACCCGGTACGGCCTGCGGCCGGCAGTCCCCCCTGGCCCGCATCCTCAGCGTCTAGCGGAAGGAAGAAAACAGTTGCATCGGCAACCGGCTGATTGTCGAGAATCACAAGCCCTTCAACGAATTCAACTTTCGGCCCCCGACTGCCACAGCCCGTGACGCAACACGCAAGTACCAGGACCAGCGCGGTACAGCCGCAAAAAAACGGCTTGCCGGACTGGTCGCTGAGACCACGTAAAATTGCCAGCTTACGGAAGTTTGCCATCGGCTTCCCCCGCATTGATCGTACTCAGTGCACCCCAGACACCACGCTTAGAAGCTGCGCCAAGCATCTCAGCATTCCCTGATGCCACTGCGGGATTACCCGCCGAGATCGATTCATTAATAAATGCAGTCGAACCGTCGCACATCGCCACAAGAACGCCGCTCGAATGATAACTACTGGCTGGCATGAACGCACTCCAATTATGGTCCTGAGCACATCGCGGTGCATTGGGCGGCAGATGGGTGTAGAAGACACTGTTCGGTGGATCCGAAAAGCCCCAGCCCACTCCTGGCATGAAGCCTGATGTCACAGCAGCTGTGTAGGAGTCCCCTCCACTCGCAACAAGCCCTTGGCAGAACATCGGGGGCTGATACCAAGGAATGCCGGAGCCTGTTTTACCGACACCAGCAGGCAGCTGGTTGGACTGATCGCCAATAATGACCTCACTGAGCAACAGCGTATGCGAGGTGCCGTCGGTGATTTCCTTGAGTGTCACCGAGCGATGACCAGGGTTCGCAAAGCTGGATTCAAATCGAGCCCGATCTCCCGAATAGGCGCCACGATGAAGCCACATGCCAGCGGTACCCTCTCCAATGTCTCCTGCACTTCCGTGATAGTTCGTCCGCCCCCAGCGAAACTGGCCAAGCCGATTGGAGGTATTGAAGTCTGATGGGCACAGCAGTGCGGCAATATTCTGATCGAATACTCCGCCCATCGGCTGATTACCAGCAGTGATGTGGGTTATGCAGTCATTGTAGATTGACTCTTCTTCGAGAAAGGGCAGCAGCGAAACCATCGGCCCAACCCGATAGGCGAACGTCGCAGCATTGGTGAGTTGCTTGATCCGTGAACTATGGGTCGCCGCAGGAAACTCTTGGTAGGTGCTCTCATGGTTAAGAACGGCCAACGCCAACTGCTTGAGTTTGTTTGTACAGGCAGCCCGCCGGGCGGCCTCACGGGCCTGTTGGACGGCCGGCAGCAAGAGGCCAACCAAGACGCCGATGATGGCGATCACCACCAGCAGTTCAATGAGCGTAAAGCCGCGGCGGGCACCGGCCGCAGGCGACCGAGGATAGGTCTGATTCATGGGAACACCCCTGTTGATTCGGATGACAAGAAAACCGATTGAACGAGAGGGGAAGCGCCGACCGATGGCCG
>JBDQOY010000002.1:0-10187 GCA_040260935.1 Pirellulales bacterium | reverse complement strand
GGCAGTCAGGCGTGCGGAGAAGGACTGGGGGGAGGCGAGCAGTTCGGGAGGGGTCATGGCGTGTGTTCTGGGGCCCAGGTGGCCGGGGAGCGTGTGGGCTGGGCGGAATGGGAATCAGCGGAATGGGTTTGTTGCCGGGGCTGGTAAGGTCGTGTTGTCTGGAGGGGCCCTGTATGCGATATTGTGTAGATCGGGCGACGATGATGCGAGGGGGCATCGCGGAGGCCGATCAATTCGGGGCGTGGCGCAGTCTGGCTAGCGCGCTTGACTGGGGGTCAAGAGGTCGCAGGTTCGAGTCCTGTCGCCCCGACTTGTTTTCTCTGGCCTTGTGTTCTTGGTGCAAGGCTCTTGGCTGCGTGGAGGTCTTTTCCATGTGGCTACATCAGGCAAGGCCATTCTGGGCATCACGAGAGAGAGGTGACTTAGCGTGGCCTCATTGGAATGGCACCAAGCAATCACCGTAGGCCTCTCGACGACGACGGCCTTTTTGTGGTCAACTCGGTGTCGGTGAAATGCTACTCGGCTACGGCACCGATCAGCCTGCGGATGCGATCGAGGACAAGTGGCAGACGCTCCTGGCTCTTGACGTCGGGCAATAGTTGGGCAGCGATGACGTCCTCTGCATCGGGCAAAGCCAGCAAGTGTTCAAGGATTTCACGGATCGCCGCCTTCAGTGCAGTTGGTCCTTGGGCAACGTCACTCACGATTTCACTGCGTCCGTCGATCACGGCGATGACGTCCTCAAGATCATGGCTGGCGATCGGATTGCCTAGGCCACGGTCAGCAAAGGCCGAAAGTTTGGTAACGAGGAAACAGGCCGGCGTGACAAGGCGGATGACGGTGCCGTCAGGCAGTTGGGTCGGCGTTGCCGTTGCGTAGGCGGTGGAATGCCAAGTGCAGGAAAAGCCAAGGATGTCGCCCCGCGTCGGCATGATGTCGATAATCATGTCCTCAAGAAGCCAGCGGCATACAGGTGCTCCGTCGCGATCGTCTTCCCGGAGGCCGAGGGCTATCAGTTGCTTGCGTAGCGTGTCGGAATATTCACCGAGATTCATGACATCGATCACCACATCGACGTCCTTGGTCTGTCGAGGGCGGCGAGCACCTGGCAATGTGATGAAGAGTTCGGTGACGGCGCCCCCAAGAAACACGAGCCGTTCACGCAACGGCGTGAGGCGAGCCACGACCCGCATCAGCATCGCCACGTTTTCAGAGACCCGGTTAGCCATTGAGTAGTCCTGCAAGGTGTTCCGTGGCGAGCGAGCGTTCACGAGCTCTGCCGTCGCGGAGAGCGTCAATCAGCGCCAAGCAGGCATAGAGTTGGGGGTCGGCTCGGGCTGCAGCAGGTGCCGAGGGATATAGCGGCTCAAAGGCCGCACCGCGTGCCTCTCCTGCCGAATCAGGCCAGACAGGAATTGGGTCGAGGTCTGCGTGAATCAGGTTAGAGAGCGGCAACGCGGCGTGGGCGGTGGGCATGCCCGGCGTCATGCTGCCGCGAACAGCGGGAAACGCATAACGGAGTCCATGCAGCACAAACTCTCGGATGGCGTGGCGGACGGGAATGCGATTGCCACGCAGGAGGCCGGAAGACGAGGCCCGGCCGACGGAGCGATGAATCGCTGACAAGGAAAGGCCGAGGGAGTCTGCGAGTTGCTGGATCGTGAGTCCAGGATGCAGCAGAATCTTTAAGGCGACAACAACGTCTTGAGGGCGCAGGTGCGGTTGCATGCCAACAGTATACGTTCCATTTTCCAGAAATTGGAAATAGTCTGCCTGCATTTCTGATCTGTGTCCCGATAAAACCCATGAAAAACATGCAATTCCCGCATTTTCTCGACTGATCGCGAAAGCTGCTACTGGCAGGAGATACAACCATTATGGGGGGCGTTTTCATAGCGGAGTGGGTCCTGTTGCCGTGCTTTGCTTTCGGTGCCTCGTTTTTGAGGTGCAAGGCTCTTGGCAGCGTGGACGGCTGAGACTCTGTGCCGGGTTGGTAAACATCTACAGAAACGACGCTGTAGCCGTTTTCCCATGCGGGAAGAGGCTGCCGATCGATCATCGCCGGGCTGGTGAAATGCCCTAGCCCGCCGCGGCATCGAGGCTGGGAATAGCTTCGGTGGGTCGCGGCAAACGTCACCCCGCAGACACACCCGGCGTTCGGGAGTGCGCGTTCTGGGGGAAGTCGAACGTCAACACCAGCGGCTCACTGCCCGTGTTCTCAATTTCCACTCCGCCGCCAGCAAGGGCAGCCTGAGTGATGAATCCAATCTCAGGATAGATCTCACCAAGGACCATGTCCTGATGGTAGCGCACGTCGAGTTTCCCCACGCGACCGGTTCCGCCATTCGTGTGGAAGAGGGCCGGGCTCTCCGGGCAGAACTTTGTCTTGCTGCCAGGCTGCACCATGAGTCGGAGGATCGAGCACTTTTGTTCACCGAGGAATTCGCCGTAGACGATCCACTTGGCGTCCACGCCATCACCAGAGAATTCTGGAGAGGTGATCGCGGGACGTGAGTTTTTCAGAACGAAGTCCGGATCTTGGTTTGCTGCAAAGTCAAACTTCTCGACCAGGTAGTCCCAGTCTTCGTGCCGGTCCTTCGGGTAATCCTCTTCGCGACATGCGTAAAACGCATCGGCTGCACCGATGCGTCCATCAAGGGTGAGGTCTTCGGCCAGGAAGTGCTCGTCCATCGTGACGTGCAGTTCGTGTGTGCACAGATCTGTCGGTGAGTGCAGCACGCCGTTGGGCATCACGAAGCCGTTATCAAGTTGCATCATCACGTGCGGCGCGAGATGGCGAATGCCGTTGTATTCGCCCTTCCCAAACCGTTTCATGCAGGCCAGGAACTGCTCCTTCGTCACAAACGAGTACAGGCCCATCGCGGTGGTGTGATAGTGAGACGGGCAAACGCCGGGATTGTCGAACGAGTTGATGTCGTAGACCTCCCACTTTGCCCAATGGAGGTGATTAGGAATCGGGTTCAGGTTGTCGAACTTCTTCGACACAATCGGCCAGGTTGGCCTGCCGAAGAGCGAGTTCGAAAAGGCCGTCACCTTCTCACCCATGACCGCCTTTGGATTGGCGACGATCAGATCTTGCAGCGAGATGACCTGCCCGTCCGGCGTGAGGGCATGCGCTTCACCTTCGCGAAACGGTGCCTTGTTCGTGCGGGTATCGATCACCCCCGTGACGATGGGGACGGTGCAACACATCCAGATTTCATCGAGCCCCGTGCCATTCATATAGTCGGGGTAGTACGACTTTTCGTTCAGCCGCAACCGCTTGCCCGGTGTGCAAAATGTTCGGCCCGCGTAGCGGTGTAGCAGTTGCAGCACCCCGTCGTGCTGGTTGAGGCAGTCGTCGAGAACTGACGACGAGGCACCGTCGGTTCCGTCGATCACATTTTGTTGCGGGTACTCGTGCAGTTTTTCGGAGAGAATTGACGTCGAAGCAGCCATGCGCAGTGCACCTCAATGGGGCGGAAGAAGTGATCGTATCTCTGGAAAACGTTGGGGCCGGGAAGGCGTGATGGAACGGGATGGCAGAACCCAACGAAACCGTCTGGGTGTCGGCTTGTCTCGTGTGGATTTGGAGAGCCCGAGTCTAAGAAAAAGCGCAAAGGGAGGGAATGGTTCTGCAGTAGGCCGGGGGTGTCGGTCTGGTCTGAAAAAACGGTGGAAGCGTCTTCTTCTGCGAACGCGGGGCGAGAAAGACCCGGGAGAGGGCAGGGCAGGCCAGGGCGGCATGCTTGTGCTGAGGGGACACCTACGCTGGGCGTATAGTTTGCTATGACACGCCCCGCGACCCTCATTGTCTGTAAGTCAGTTCATCACCACAATACGTGGCAGCTTGCCGAATGCCTTGGCGAGGTTTTGGCGGCGGACGTCGTTGATCCGGAGGCGGTCACCAGCGAGTTGATCAGCCGCTACGACCTCATCGGGTTTGGCTCAGGGGTCTACTACGGCCGCATGCATCCGACCTTGTTTGAGGTTCTGCGGTGTCTCCGACGCCGGAAAGGGGGCGGTCACGGAAGCGGAGTGGCCGCCTTCGTTTTTTCAACATCAGGCCTGCCGGTGTTCTCGCCGCTCTGGCACCGGCCGCTCAAGGCAAGGCTCGCTCGTGAAGCCGTGCCGATCATCGGCGAGTTTGCCTGTCGGGGCTTTGACAGTTGGGGACCGCTCTTTCTGATCGGTGGGTTGAACCGGCACCATCCCGATGCTCGCGATCTGGAGCAGGCCCGGCAGTTTGCCCGGCGGCTTCTCACCACATGGGAAAGCATCAGCCCATCGCAGGCAGCCTGACTTGTAGGTGCTCGCGGGGCCCCCTGCGGGGCTGCCGCCACGTGCGGTTTAGGGGAGGTGAACTGGGGGCAGCCGAGTGCCTGTCGCGTTGGGTATCATGAGCGAAGTGTGGGCGGCAACGCTTTTGCCGGTACGCCATCATCGACCAGCCAGCTTCTTTCCAATCATGCTTCGCCACCAACTGCTTGCTGAATGTTTCGGCACATTCTGCCTCGTCTTTGCCGGCGCGGGTGCGATTGTCGTCAACGAGGTCAGTGGTGGTGCCGTGACGCATGTTGGCGTTGCCCTCACGTTCGGCCTGGTGGTGCTTGCGATGATT
Organism: Pirellulales bacterium; assembly: GCA_040260935.1. Taxonomy (GTDB): domain Bacteria; phylum Planctomycetota; class Planctomycetia; order Pirellulales; family UBA1268; genus UBA1268. The sequence goes on along the minus strand of JBDQOY010000002.1, from coordinate 5,566 downwards.
GATGCCCTCGGCGACATCTCGGGGTGCCATATCAATCCTGCGGTCACCATCGGCTTCTGGGCTGCTGGCCGTTTTGCGGGTCACCTGGTTGTTCCGTACATCGTTGTCCAATGTCTCGGCGGTGTGTTGGCCGGCGGCGTGCTGCAGGTGGTCGTGCCAGGCTCGGCAACCGGTGGCATGACCCTGCCGGCGGGCAGTCCGCTGCAGTCGTTCATGCTTGAAGCCATCCTTACCGCCATGCTTATGGTTGTTATCCTGCGGGTGTCGGCCGGTTCCAAAGAGCGGGGGCTGCTGGCCGGCATCACCATCGGTGCGGTGATTGCCCTCGAAGCCATGTTCGCCGGGCCAATCAGTGGCGCGTCGATGAACCCCGCCCGCTCGCTCGGGCCGGCACTCGTTGCGGTGCAACTGAATCACCTGTGGATCTACATTGCCGGGCCCATCGCGGGGGCCGTGGTGGCGGTGGGCATTGTGCGAGGGCTTGCGACACCAACGGGTGCCGAGCGAAATGGGCCGTGATGACGTGGCATCGCCCTGAGAAGGCCCTGGTCGTTTGCGGGCAGGGCCTTGCTATAATCTGTTCAGTCGTTGGTCGATAGAAGACAAGATTGCGAGGCGGTCTGCACCCGCCTTCCTCCTTCCGCTCAGAGCCCACCAAAACACACTCCATGAATCGCACAATGGTAAATCGTATCGTCACGTCTTCTGCCACTGCCGTGGCCTTCATCTGCCTCACCCTGGTTGCCTCTGCCGGTGAACCCTGTCCTGGTTTTGTGACTGGCGAAGCCCGGCCCGCGACCGACCCGCCTGCTGTGAAGTGGGAGAATGGCTGGCTCGTGCCCTATGAAGAAACGATTCCGGGCACAGACGTGACCTTTCGCATGGTGCCGGTTCCCGGGGGCTCCTTTCAGTTTGGGAGCCCAACCGATGAAGAGGGCCGCGACGGGGTGGAGGGACCGCAGTGCGAGGTGGCGGTGGCGCCCTTCTGGATGAGTGCCTGCGAAGTCACCTGGGTTGAATACAAGGCATTCATGCGGATGCTGGAACTGTTCACCGCGCTTGAGAGTGCTGGCGTCAAGGTGGTGACCGAAGCCAATGAGGTTGATGCGGTTACCGCACCGTCGGCGCTCTACGACCCGACAACGACCTTCATTAATGGCGAGGAGCCAGACCAGCCGGCAGTCACGATGACCCAGTACGCGGCTCGGCAGTACACCCAGTGGCTCAGCGGGCTGACCGGACGGTTCTATCGCCTGCCGGCTGAGGCTGAGTGGGAGTATGCCTGCCGCGCCGGAACAGACACACCATTTTCCTGTGCCGCTGAGAAGCTCGATGACGTTGCCTGGTTCGCCGAGAATGCCGATGACACCACGCACCCCGTCGGTGAGAAGCAGCCCAATGCGTGGGGCCTGTACGACATGCACGGCAATGCCTCAGAGTGGGTAATCGACGAACTGGTCGAGGCCGGCTATGCCGATCTCCAGGAAAAAGACGCGCCGGTGCGCGCTGCCGAGACTATTCGCTGGCCGACGGGCGTTGAATCGCGGGTGGTTCGTGGGGGTGCGTACTACGACGAGCCGGCCCAGTGCCGTTCGGCCGCCCGCCGAGCCTCAGAAGATGAGGCCTGGAAGGACGTCGATCCGAACCTTCCCAAGAGTCCCTTCTGGTACACCGAAGAGCCTGCCCTCGGTATTGGCATGCGGTTGGTGCGACCGGTGACGGCTCCGGCGACCGCAGACGCGCAGCGGCGGTGGTGGCAGGCTGATAATCCTGACATCGTCTTTGATGTTGATGACCGTGTCTCGCAGGGCCGCGGAGCCCGAGGGCTCGTCGATCCCGACCTGCCAGCCCGGGCGGAAGAGATCGGCTTCGAAGACTAGCGTTGCGGCTTTGGCAGCCGAAGACCGGCCAGGTCGGCAGTGTTCCCGTCAGCAGCGATCAGGGGCGTGGCGTGGCCTTGCGAGCCGCCGGGGTACCCAGATTGAGGCTGTGGAGCAGCGTTTCAAGGTCAGTCATCGCATGGTTGAGGGCTGCCTGAAGGTTGGCAACAGCCTGCTGACTCGCGGTGACATCGACCGGCTTCTGGTCTGAAAGCCTTTTCAGGGCATCGTGGTGCTGCCTGGCCTGATCAAGGTGGCCATCGACGGCGGCCGCCTGTGTGAGGGCGTCCTTGTTGTCGTCGACCGTAAGGCCCTTCTTCAGAGCGTCGAGGTGCGCCTGGGTCTGATTGATGTGATGGTCGATCGATGTGTGGGCCATGCCGCTGACCTGCGGTGACACCGTTGGGGCAGACTTGAGATAGTTGCTGTAATGACTCGCGTGGTGCGCAGCGCCGTGCAGGTGGCTGTGGGAACTGTGGCCGTAGAAGAAGTAGTCGCCCCGGGCTTTCGCGCCGGCGTCTCGTTGGGCAATCGCGGGCAGGCTGACGGCCAGGCAGCCTGCGACCGCGAGGCAAGTGAAGATGCGGCGTTTCATGGGGTCCTCGCTAGAATGTGCGGTGCTGCTGCGTCCTTGCAGGGCGGACGAATGCCCTGCCATAGGCTTTTATACGCAAGAGAACGTGGCCGCGGCCATTGGTTTTTGGCAACAACCGGTTCGAAGCCATGCTCAGGGCAACGCCGTGCCACTCCCCGCATCGAGTTTGCGGTGAGCGTCGCCGGCTGCGGCGGCTTTGGGGAGAGGCTGGTTTGGTTTTGGGGAGTGGTTATTTTTGAGCGGACAGACGCATGAAGAGCGGCCCTGGACTCGTGGAAAGAGAGCGGCGACGTGGGGACAGAGAAAACCGGTCAAACTGACAGTCCAATCACGAGGGTTCCGCCTCTTGGCGGGCCAACAATCACGGGTGTCCGCACGGTGCTCGTCGATGTGCCACTCGGGCAGCGAACGATCACCGACAGCCAGTCGAGTGTCGATTCGGTCGAGTTTGTGCAGGTGATGATTGAAACCGATGCCGGCATCACCGGCTGTGGCTTCAACTGGAACTACACCAAGGGCATGCGGGCCGTGCAGGCCATGATCGACGACTGCTACGGCCCGGCCGTTGTCGGCCAGCCGGCACTTGCGCGGCAGGCACTCATGAATGCGATGCATGCCACGACGCACTTTATCGGTCGGGTAGGGGTGGCTCGGGTCGGTCTCTGCGCGATGAATCTCGCGCTCTGGGATATCCAACTCAAGCTTGAGGGGCAGCCGCTCTGGCGGCACCTTGGGCCGGCGAAAGAGCGGGTGAAGGCCTACAACACCGACGGGGGCTGGCTGACCTGGAGTACGGAGGAACTCATCGCCGACATGCAGCGAATCATCGATCGCGGCTTCGACGCGGTGAAGATGAAACTGGGCCGGCCGGATCCTCGCGACGATTTTGAACGGGTGCGGGCCGTCCGCCGGGCGATTGGGGACACGGTCAAACTCATGGTCGACGTCAATACGGTGTGGGATCTCAAAACAGCAATGGTCTGGGGCCGTCGCCTGGAGGCGTTTGACATTGAGTGGCTTGAGGAACCGCTGCATCCCTTTGATGTGCGTGCCCACGCGGCTCTCGCCCAGGCACTCGACCTGCCGATTGCGGTCGGTGAGACGATCTATACCCTGCATGGGTTCCGCGACTACGTCGACCAGCAGGCGGTCGACATTATGCAGGCCGATGTCACGAAGCTTTCAGGGATTGAAGAGTGGCTCGACGTGGCCGCACTCGGTCGAGCCTACGGGCTTGCGGTGATTCCTCACACCAACGTCCAGCACAACGTGCATGCCCAGTTGGCCGCAGCCACTGCGAACACACCGATGGTCGAGTGCTGTTATGAGTCGCTCTTTGATATCTGGGAGAACCCAATCAGCGTCGTGGATGGCCACTACACGCTGCCTGACGCCCCGGGAGTCGGTGGCAAACTCACGGACCGCGTGCTCGAGAAGTATCGCGTTGGTTGACGGGAACAAAACAACCTGGCAGAATACTGGTTAGTGTACGCATGAACAACAGCGGTCTGTCTTCCAAGGGAGGTGCCCATGTCGCCGCAGGGAATTCGCCAACTGCTTCAGGGGCAGCCCTTTCGACCGTTTCGATTAGTCATGTCGAGCGGAAAGTCATACGAGGTTCGGCATCCAGAGATGGCGTTGCTGCTGAAGAACGACATTCTCGTTGGTGTCGACGCTGAGGACGATGGCCTGCCGGCCGAGTACGACATCTGCCCGCTCCTCCATGTCGCGACGATCGAGACGGTGCGGGCAGAGCCCGACAAGGGCTAAACGATGCCGTCTGCGGCATGTGCCAGCATCACTTCACCGCCTGTCATGTAGGCACGTGCCGGTGAACGTGGCAGTTTCTCGAGTTAGGGCTTGTCGCTGGCTGTTTCAGCGGGGCCGCTCCCAGTGCGGTCGCAGGTGCCAGCAAGCAGTGCGAACGCTTCCCGCTCGCGATCCCCAGCGGTTTTGTCGATGAGGGGCCGCAGCAGGTCGAGCTGCCGTGTGACTTCTTCCTGTCCCAGCAGGTGCACGCGGGTGGAGAGGATGGCTGCCTCCACCACGGCATGTGCGGCTCGGTTGAACCCGCGGAAGGGGCGGCCGTGATGGCGGGCCACAACGTTGGCCGAGAGGCGAGCCCGCGGGCCTGAGACATCAGCGTGAACAATGCGGAACTCAAAGGCTTCGCAGGCCTCCTCCAGCACCCAACCGGGAACTGCCGTGGCGGCCCGGGCGGCTGGTGGTGCCGGCAGGCTGCCGGTGACGACACGGGCCAGCAGCAGCACGTCATCGGTCAGGTGAAAGACGCCGGTGGGCTGAGCCGCGAGCAGGCGAGCGGTCTGGCTGTCGCCAAACGGTTTGAGGACGATCTGGTCAAAGGCTCGAGTATCAGCGATCTCAGGGCCCATTGCAGCCAGATGGAGGCTGCCGTCGGTCGCGGTGGTGGTGACGAGGCCTTCGAGAATCACTGGGCAGAGCCTGCGGGGTGCCTGAAACGACCGGGGGAGGAGGGCGGCCTCCCGGGAAACTGGCATCCTACCCTGCGACGGCTCGAGCGGCGCATAAACTCGAGCGGCGCATAAACTAGTGGGCATGATCACGCCCCCGCCCGCTGAGACCCGTTTGCACTTCGTCACCGGCAAACTTGCCGAGCCGACGCTGCGAGAGATGCTCGGCCCGCTGGCAGCACAGGTTGGGTTCGAGCCGACGGTGCAAGTCCTCAACATCACCGTTGCCGCGCTGATGACGACTGACTGGATCGCCCGTCGCCTTGAGGTGCCGCCGGGAACCCAACGGGTGATCATTCCCGGGCTCTGTCGGGGTGACCTTGCTGGCCTGGAAGCCGTCGCGGGCGTGCCGGTGGAACGCGGGCCCGCCGACTGCCGCCGGCTGGCGGAGTGGTTCGGCCAGCAGCGGCAGGATCTGGCCGATTACGGCAGCCACGACATCGAGATCATTGCTGAAATCAACCATGCCAATCGGCTGAGCCAGGCTGGCCTCCTGACAGAAGCGAGGCGACTTCGCGAGGCCGGCGCTGACACGATCGACATTGGCTGCACCCCGGGCGAGCCGTGGGCCGCTGTCGGTGCGGCCGTGGCAATGCTGG
>JBDQOY010000354.1:0-3333 GCA_040260935.1 Pirellulales bacterium | reverse complement strand
TCGGTGCGATCGAGGTCACTCTTATGGCTGGCCGCCTCGCAGTAAGCAGTCACCGCTTCGGCCTGTGCGGGCGTCGTCAGCTGGCTCCGCAGCGGATGCTCCGGGGCAATGACCATGCAACTGACCCCGAAGAGGGTGTCGGGCCGGGTCGTGTAAATCCGCAGCACATCATCTGGTGACGTCTCCGGATAGCCTTCCCCGCTCCGCATCTGCCTCCAGGCTTCGAATGCCCCAGTGGCATCCGCCTCAGTCGCAGCCGCTGGCGGCAGGAAGAAATCGACTTCGGCACCAGTGCTCCGCCCAATCCAGTCACGTTGCAACTTCTTGATGCTTGCCGGCCAGTCGAGGCTGTCGAGTTCCTGCTCAAGCCGGTCGGCATAGGCCGTGATTCGCAGCATCCACTGACGCAGAGGCAGTCGGACAACCGGATGCCCCCCTCGTTCGCTGACACCGCCAATTACTTCTTCGTTAGCCAAGACCGTCCCCAGGGCCGGACACCAGTTCACCGGCGCCTCAGATTGATAGGCAAGCCGCTGGCTATCCCGATAGGCCGCCACCGCCTGCTCGCCGTTTTGCTGCACCGCTTCAGGGATGGGCAGTTCCGCGATCGGTCTTCCCCGCTGCTGGTCGCGGTCGAACCAGGTGTCGTACAACACGAGAAAGATCCACTGCGTCCAACGGACATAACCCAGATCAGTGGTCGCGATCTCTCGGTTCCAGTCGTAGCTGAAGCCGAGCATCTGCAACTGCCGACGAAACGTGGCGATATTTCGTTCGGTACTCTCCCGTGGGGGTGTTCCCGTACGGATGGCATGCTCTTCGGCCGGCAGACCAAAGGCATCAAACCCCATCGGGTGGATGACGCTGGTTCCCCGCATCCGCTCGAAGCGGCTGACAATATCGGTGGCGGTGTAGCCTTCTGGGTGACCCACATGCAGACCGTCCCCGCTCGGATAGGGAAACATGTCGAGGATGTAGGCCTTGCGTTCAGCAGGCAGGCGGGGTGAGCGGAAGGATTCGTGCTCCTTCCACCAGGCCTGCCACTTTGGTTCAATTACGGCGGGGTCGTATTTCGGCATCGGTTTTGTTGGGGCCCACAGGCGGATCTGGCTGGTCAGTCAGGAAACCGCTGATTCTAATGGGGACCAAGGCTCCGACAACGCGAGATTGCACGCCACGGACAAGGCGAGCATCCGGGGCGTCAGATCCCGCCCCCAATGGCCCAGTGAAGGTTTTCCCGTGGAATCTGCCCCGACATTTCCTGCAACACCGCGGCCGACGGCAGTTCCTGCCATCCTGCACCGCCGCCTCATTCGTAGCCTGCGGGAGGCGGGGGGACGGCTCAAAATGGCCGACTCGCTCGGCACGCGACTGACCGGCCGCCAGCTGCTCACCCGCATTCTTGCCGCTCGGCTTGTCCTTGAACGGGTGCTCGAGCCAGACGAGCGCCGGGTCGGGGTACTGCTGCCGCCCACCGCCGGAGCCGCCATCGTCAATGCGGCCCTCGCGCTGATGGGCCGCGTGGCGGTCAATCTCAACTACACCGCGTCGCAGTCCATTCTTGATATCTGCATTGAACGGGCCGGCCTTGCGCATGTGATCTCGAGCCCCGCATTCCTGTCGCGGGTGAGCCTCGATGTCGGCCACCGGTTGCTCGATGCGGCAACCTTACGGCAGCAACTGACGCTCAGCCAGAAACTCCAAGCCTGGACGGAAGCGACCCTGCTGCCACGTGCAGCACTGGAACGCCGGCTGGGGCTCGATCGCATTGGCCCGGACGACGTCCTGACAATCATTTTCACCTCGGGCTCAACCGGTGATCCCAAGGGTGTGGTCCTCTCGGTGGAGAATGTCGACAGCAACGTGCGAGCAATCGCCGATCTGCTGCATGTCTCCCCTGCCGACACAGCACTTGGGGTGCTGCCCTTCTTTCACTCCTACGGCTATACAACTGCGCTCTGGGTCCCACTCACGCTCGAGCCAGCGGTCGTCTACCACACCAACCCACTCGATGCGAAAGTGGTCGGCCAGCTGGCCCGTGAGTTCCACGCCACCGTGCTGATGGCCACGCCGACTTTTCTCCGCACCTATATTCGCCGGACCGATCCTGACGATTTCTCAACGCTGGAGGTGGTCTTTGGTGCGGCGGAAAAACTGACGCCTGAAGTGACCGATGCCTTTGAAGAGCGGTTTGGTGTTCGCCCGCGGGAGGCCTACGGCGCCACCGAACTCTCCCCATTGGTGGCCGCGAATGTCCCCCCATCGCGGCATGTCCCGGGGCGACCGGTCGATGCCCGGGAAGGCACGGTCGGCAAGCCGATCCTCGGCTGTGTTGCCAGAGTGACCGACCGGGAAGGCCAGGCGGAACTGCCGATTGGCCAGGAAGGGCTTCTCTGGATCGGTGGCCCCAACGTCATGCAGGGGTATCTCGATCGACCGGACCTCACCGCCGACGTTGTCAAAGATGGCTGGTACTGCACCGGTGACATTGCCCGGCTCGACAATGACGGTTTCATCACCATCACCGGCCGACAGAGCCGGTTCTCAAAAATCGGCGGCGAGATGGTGCCGCACATGCTCGTCGAAGAGACGATCAATACCGTCCTGGGCGCAGCCGACGGGGAACTGCTCGCGGTGGTAACCGCCGTGCCCCATCCGACCAAGGGAGAACGCCTGGTGGTGCTTCACCTCCCGGAAATCCCTGACACAGCCGCCATCTGCCGACAGCTTGCGGACCGCGGCCTGCCGAACCTCTGGCTCCCCACGCCCGATAGCTTTTCACTGATCGAAGACCTGCCATTACTGGGTTCAGGAAAGCTCGATCTCCGAAAGCTGAATGAACTGGCCAAGGAGCGGTTTGGTGGCAACTAAACTTGTGGCGAGCGAGCACGAGACGGCAGGGCTGCCGCGCCTCCCTATCGACGTGCGGCTGGGCCGAGCTGATGACCTGCGGGCGGAGGTCTTGCTGACGGCCAAACTGCCAGCGGACCTGGCAGCCGGGAAGCGATTGGCCTTTGCGGCAACGCTCCGGGGACCGCAATCGAGCCGGGCCGCCACGCTGCCGGTGCGGATTGCAGTTCAGACCGTCGCGCCACAACCTGAGGCGGCAGCCACCCGGGTGGCCGGCCGGGTCGTGCTCACCGAGCCGGCCTATTGGAGCCCGGAACTCCCCATGCTGTATCGACTCGAGGGGCACCTGCATGCCGGTGACGAACCGGTCGGCATCCTTGATGACACGATCGGCCTGCGACGACTCGGCGTGCGTGGCCATTCCCTCTGGCTCGATGGCCGCCGCTGGGTGCCGCGGGGGGTCAACTGCGATGCCCCAACAAC
>JBDQOY010000353.1:0-8202 GCA_040260935.1 Pirellulales bacterium | reverse complement strand
TCGAGCGCGGGGAGGCGGTGGCGTTTGGAACACCTGCAGCAACAGGTTCGGGTTCGAATACTGGGGCGGGGGGCATCTGTGGCTGGGGTGTGGATCCAGCGGGGCGAGAGAACCGTGACGCTGCCGGAGTCGGAGTGTTCACAACCGCTGGCAGAGAAACAGTTGCTGGCGAGCGGGAGGCGTTCGGTCGTGTGACTGACGTCATCGTGACTTCAGTGACCCCGTCCGTCTTGCCGATCAGGGCCCGCACGGCCTTCTGGGGCGGGATTGCGGACAGGAGGGCGGCCAACTGGTCAGCGGTCTGAACGGGCTGGCCATCGATTGCGAGCAGGACATCCTGCGGTCTGATACCCACCGTCTGCGCCGGGCTTGGGTCAGCCACTTCGACGATCACCAGCCGGCCTGTCACCAAGGAGTCGTCCACGGTCAGGCCGAGCCAGCCTGTTGTGGGCTTGGTGGTTGGATTGGCTGATTCAGCCCGGCGGTTATCCGCACCGTCAGCGGCCACGGTCACGTCAGGCGATGCTGGGGCGACTGGTGACAGCGCGTCAGGTGCTGCGGCCTCAGCCGGAGGAGGCTCAGGCGGGAGCGTGTCGCCATCACGCGCCGGACGAGTCTCGGCGGAAGCCATGGTGGGCCGGTTGACCGACGTGAGTGGAATCTGCAGCGGTTCACCGACGGCGATATCGGCAGATGAGAGTTGCCCCACGGACGACGCTGCTGTGGCCCGTGGCTCCCGTGCGTCCGTGAGTTCTGCCGCACGAACGGAAAGGCCGTTACCCGTCAGCAGCGCGATGGACAGCAGCCAGCCGCAGCAGCCCGGGCAATGCCATGCTGATCGTTGCGATGCGAACCAACTCAATGTGAACGTGGATCGCGTCACGAAGAAGTCCTGCGATGTATGCATAAGTCAGAAGGCACGCAACAGACCTCCGAGCCTCCGGAATGTGAAGCAGCGAGGTCTTGCGTTCGTGACCCAGAGTATACGCCATCGACGGCCCGTTGCATTCGGTCGGTTGGCAGTGCACAGGTTTTCCACCAGCCGGTGTGGGGCTGTGCAGACGGGAATCAGCACTGTGGCAAGCGTGTGCAAGAGATTGTTTGACAGCACTGCTAGCACTCCTATACTCGCCCGCCGGGAAGGAGCCGGTGACCGCTCTGGTCAGACCCAACCAGCAATCTGGTTGCCGCCGCCTGTCACGATCGCAAGACGCTTGCCCTGCGGTCTGGTAGGAACCCGTCAGGAAGACAGAAACAGGATTGAATTGCCGGAATTTCCGGGACATGGAGTGTCGCAAAACGTGTCGAACTTGAGCAATCGTCGACAAGCGTGCAGCCCGCCTTCAGGGGGTGGTCGCACGCGGGCAGGCCGGCCACAGCGGACTGCCGCCGGCGGGCTGCGACGGCTCGGTGAGGTGACGGCAGACTCAGACCTCACCCCGGTGGCCTCGCACGCTCAGCCGCCCACTGGCGGCTGCTCTTCCGGCCAGCCCTTCAATGCCCCAGGGCAGCCCTCCTGCCCAGTAGCAGCGATCCTCGATGGCCTCCGAGAGCGTCTGGGGAGCGAACGCTTCGCGGTCTGGTTTGGCGAAGCCTGTCGCGTTGAGGTTGACGCCGGCCGGGATGGCTCGCAGAACGTCACCATGTATCACGACCCCGGCTTCGCGGGCGACTGGCTCCGCAAGACGTTTCATGCGGATCTGCAGGCCGTCGCCGAGCAATTCTGCGGCGGCCCGGTCGTGCTGACCTGGCGACCCCTTGCGGCACCACCAACTCCGCCAGGTGGTGAATCTCCCCAGCCGTCCCCGCGGAAGGCGGCGGTCAGCCGCCGTCGGGCCCCTGAAGCGTCAGGGGCGGTTGCGAGCGAGGCTCAGCCTGCCCGGCGGTCAGAGCGGCGGTCGGCTGCGGCTGCCAGTTCTGCTGGCGGGCTGTCTGGCCGCCCGCCGGTGCGGCTTGAGGATTTCGTGGTGGGCACCAGCAATCGCATGGCGTATGCCGCGGTTGAGCTGGCTGTGACTCGCCTCGGAGAGATGTCACCGGTCTTGTTGCATGGACCGAGTGGTGTCGGGAAAAGCCATTTGCTGGCGGCCATTCACGGGCAGGCCCGTGAGGTGCGGCCGGGGATGTCTGCATTGATGCTTTCGGCCGAACAGTTCACGACAAATTTTCTGCAGGCGTTGCAGGGGAAAGGACTTCCCGGGTTTCGGCGAAGCTGTCGCTCGGTGGACCTGCTGGTTGTCGATGACCTCCAGTTTTTCATCGGGAAGCGAGCAACGTTGCTGGAACTCCAGAGCACCGTTGACACCCTGCATCGGGCTGGCAAACAGGTCATCTTCGCCAGTGATCGGGACCTGGAGTCGCTGAGTGAACTTGGCAGTGAACTCACTGGCCGCATTCGTGGCGGAATGACCGCCGCCCTGATGCCGCCGGATGGCGAGGTTCGCCGAGGGATTGTGGCTAGTTTGGCTGCCCGTCGGCGGCTTGAACTGCCCCCTGAGGTAGTCACCTACCTGGCTGATCATCTCACTCGTCACGCCCGTGAACTGATCGGTGGAGTGAACCGGCTGGAGGCCGCCAGCCACATGTTGGGAGTGCCGATCACGCTCGAACTAGCCCAGGAGTCACTCGTCGACCTGATCCGTTCCAGCAGTCGGAGCCTGCGACTGGCTGACATCGAGCGGGCCGTCTGCACCGCCTTCGGCATTGGTGATGCCGAACTCCAGTCGGCGCGGCGGTCGCGGGCGGTGAATCATCCCCGCATGCTGGCGATGTTTCTGGCCCGCAAGCACACCGGGGCAGCGTTGACCGAAATTGGATGCTACTTCGGGCGGCGAAGCCATTCGACCGTCATCTCGGCAGAGAAGACGGTCCGCAAGTGGCTGCAGTCGCAGACACCGGTCGTCTTGGCAGACGCCTCGTGGGACATCGACCAGGCGATCCGCCGGGTCGAGGATGTGCTGCGAGCCGGCTGAGCGTGGCCTCGTGGGCTTACCGCGTGAGCAGTGCTTCCTCGCAGCTGGCCTTGTAGCGAATGCTTGAACCTGGACCGTGGAAGCCGACGACCCGCCGGTCAACGCTCGTCTCGCGGCGGAGCACACAGCCCTGGGCGATATCAAACTCGATCCGGCCGTCCCAGATTCGTTCCAAGAGCCGAGATTCGATCCGGGGGTCATCGATTGGCGTCAGCACCGTGGTGTCGACATCGATGAAGGCGACCTCGTCATCGATTGATGCCACCCGGTAGCGAAGTCGAGTGCGGATTGCCTTGCGGGGGCCTCCAGGGATCTCCACGACAATTTCTTCGGGAACAGTCCAGGTGCTGCCTGCCGATACCGATTCATCGGGCAGCGGTACCACCATCATGTCGCCGGTGTTTGACGGAGGACTCGGGAACAGGTTCCGCCGTTTGAGCACGCGTCCGCAGGAATCGAGGGTCAGGGTTGAAAGCGGTCGCCCGAGGCTCAGGCGAACACCCTCATAGCCAGCTGGCGCAGGGGCATTGCTGTCGCTCTTCCAGCGAACCGTGTCGTGGCCGCTGGTGCGCGAGGTCATGGTGACGTCGTCCACCGAGTGTTCGATCGTGGTCGTCCCATCGGCAGCGACTGCAGTCACCTTCCATGACTTCACCGAATCTGTCGCGGTCTCAACGCTCTGGGTGGTTCCATTGACCGTGGTCTCGGTGACGGCCCGGTGGGTGACCTGAGTTGAGACCGTTTCTCCGGGACGGAACTGATACCGCAGCAGTTGCTGCGAGTGCGATGCGTCCGTGGCAGTGCTGGCTTCTTCTTCTCCATGGGTCAGCGAAACCAGCAGCAGGCTTGCGATCAGCCCGAGGAGCACACTGGTCGGCAGACGAAGCGGAGCCATCATGCAGAGAAGTTCCCAAGGAGGAGGTGGCCGCCGGTTAGTGAAGGCGACCGCCCCACGCGAGTTTGTCACGAAGGGTCGAGTAATAGCCGTGCTGGCTGGTTTCGATCAAGTGAAATCGTGGCGCAGCCCGGGAGACGCGAATCGTGTCGCCTGCCTGCAGCGGGGTAAGGAGCCGCCCATCGACCACACAGGCCGACCCCTCATTCGGGGCAGGGACGACCAGGCAGTAGTCACGGGCGGCGGATTCGATCACGGTCCGGTTGGTGAGCGTGTGAGGGTTCAACGGGGTGAAGATGAAGGCATCGAGTGACTTTTGCACAATGGGTCCACCCGCTGACAGGTTGTAGGCCGTCGAGCCGACCGGCGTGCTGATGATCAGGCCATCCCCGCGGTAGATCGTCGCCAGTTCGGCGTCGACGAACAGTTCGATCTCGATCATCGAAAACGGTGGGCCAGCGAGCAGGGAGGTTTCGTTCAACCCCAGATCGGCAGCAATCACCTGGCCCTCACGGATCACCGAGGTTTCGAACATCATGTGTTCGACCAGCCGGAAGCGTCCGGCCATCACCTCAGTCAAGGCACTGGTGACTTCGTCCGGGGAAAAATCTGCCAGAAAGCCAAGGCGGCCGAGGTTGACGCCAAGAACCGGCGTCTGGTGATAGCCCATCCAGCGGGCAGTGCGGAGGATTGAGCCGTCGCCCCCCAGCACAATCACGAGATCGGCTGCCCGGGCGATGGCTGGAGCGGCTTCGGCAGTTGGTTCTGGTTCCCAGGCCGAGCGGTCAGCCAGCCGAACCTCGACCGTATGCCCCTGGGCGGTCAGTGAAGTTTCGATCCTGCGGGCCAGCGTGTCGCTGCCGGCCACTTCGCTCGGGCCGACAATGGCAATGGTGAGGCTGGCGACGGTCGGGTGACCGGCCTGCAGGCGGGTCTGCAGTGGAGACGGGGACGCAGTTGACGACTCGGCATGAGCCATGGAGACTTCCAGACAGAAAACGATGTGGCCGACGTCAGTCGTGAACGGGAACCGCCGCGGACGTTGCTGCTTCGCGGCCCGCCAGTTTCCGGCAGGCCGCAGCGATGCCGCTCGCATCCAGCCCAAGGTTGGCAAGCAACTCGCCGCGATCGCCATGCTCGACAAAGCGATCGGGAATTCCCAGCCGGACGATCGGACCAGTTCGCAGGCCCGCATCGTTGGCCGCTTCGAGGATGGCGGCACCGAAGCCAGCCTGGAGGGTGTTTTCTTCAACGGTTACCACCCAGGGAGCGGCCTCAATCCGATCGAGCAGGACCTGCGGGGCGAGTGGCTTGATGAACCGGGCATTGATCAGGCCGACATCGAGCCCCTCTTCACGGAGGTGGTCAGCGGCCTCCAGACACGATCCGACCAGGCTCCCGCAGCCGATGATCAGGCCGTCCCGTCCCTCGAGCAGTGGCTCGCATTGCCCGGCTTCGATTGGCTGGCGATCACTGCCGAAGCGTTCGGTCACGCTGATGTCGAGCACCGCCTTGGGGTAACGGATGGCCACGGGACCAGACTGGGTCAAGGCCCAGTTGAGCATGGCTGTCAGGTCGGCCTCGTCCGCTGGTGACAGCACCGTCATGTTTGGGAACAGCCGCATATAGCCCAGGTCGAACACCCCGTGGTGCGTCGGGCCATCGGGGCCGGTCAAACCAGCCCGGTCAAGCATGAAGACCACGGGCAGATTCTGGAGGCAGACTTCCTGAAAGATCTGGTCATAGGACCGCTGCAGGAAGGTGCTGTAGATATCGACGATCGGCCGACAGCCAGCCTTGGCCTGACCCGCCGCGAAGGCGACGGCATGCGATTCGCAGATGCCGACGTCGAAGAAGCGGTCAGGGAACTCCTCTCGGACCTTTTCCAATTTGTTCCCTTGGCACATGGCGGCGGTCATCACGGTGACCCGCTCATCCTCCCGCATGCAGGCACCAATGGCCGCGCTGGCGGCGTCGGTGTAGCCCCGCACCGAAGATTTCTTGACGGAAATCACGCAGTCGTCGTCATCGCATTCAAACGGGGCCGGCGTGTGAAAGAAGACAGGGTCATCCTCGGCCGGCTTAAAGCCGTGGCCTTTCTCTGTCAGCACATGCAGCAGGATCGGGCCTTCTTCGTCCTTGATGAGTTCGAGGTAGCGGATCAGGTTGGGCAGTGCGTGCCCTTCGACCGGGCCGAAGTACCGCACGCCCAACGCCTCGAAAAGCATGCCGCCGTGGAGCGTGGCCTTGAGGGAGTCCTTGACGTTGTGGAAGACCCGCTCCATGGACTCGCCGACCATCGGCACGCCCTTAATCAGATCGCCGGCCTTGTCCCGCAGGCCCCGATACCAAGGGTTGGTTCGCACCACATCAAGGTATTCGGCTAACGCCCCCACCCGTGGGCAGATCGACATGCGATTGTCGTTGAGAATGATCAGCAGGCGTTTCTTGAGGAAGCCGGCATTGTTCAGGGCTTCAAAAACAATGCCGGAGGGCAGCGCCCCGTCACCGATGACCGCCACGCTGCGACGATTGTCCTCGCCCCGTAAGGAATCGCCGCTGGCCAGCCCGAGGGCTGTGGAGACGCTGCAGCCGGCATGGCCGGTCATGAACAGGTCGTAGGGGCTTTCGGCTGGATTGGGGAAGCCCATCAGTCCGCCCCGAGTCCGCATGGAGTCGAAGCGGCTGTAGCGGCCGGTAATCAGTTTGTGGGGGTAGATCTGGTGTCCGGTGTCCCAGATCAGTCGATCACGACTGAAGTCGAAGACCCGGTGCAGTGCCAGGCAGAGTTCAACGACCCCGAGATTCGAGGCGAAGTGGGCCGTCCGGCTGGCTGCCACCTGACAGAGCGCCTGCCGCATCTCGGCGGCCAAATCGTTGAGTTGGTCCACCGAGAGTTTCTGGAGATCTCGGGGTGATGCTATCGTGGGCAGAATCGCTGACATAACTGCTCGAGTCTCCTCGTCCCTGGCCCCTCATCGGAGGGCATCGCCTGTCCACGGCGAGTCAGTGAAGTCTATCGCAACCGTGCGGGGCTGACGACCGGCGGGCATGCCGCCGGGGGCTTGGCTTCGGAGCCGGCTGAGTACGCCGGCGGGCGGTCGATCCGCCGCGAGAGGGAACGCTGAGCCGTGAGGTTTTTCGGGGCTGCCCGCGGTGGACTGGTGCGGGGCTTTCGGCCGTGGCCAGTTTCCGGCTGTTTTTTCCGGCACATCAGGTCGTTCGGGTGACGATCCAGCAGGCCAGGGCCATCAGCGGAGCGGCTGGCTCTCCGAAGGCAGCCAGGGCGGCGGCGGCCTCATTGGCGAGCTGTTCCGCCCGTTCGCGACTGGCGGCGTTGCCGATGACGGTGGGGAAAGTCAATTTGCCTCGCTCAGCATCTTTGCCCACCCGTTTTCCCATGGCAGCCTCCGTCCCCTCGGCATCGAGCAGATCATCGGCAATCTGGAAGGCGAGCCCGAATGCCCGGCCGTAGTCGGCAAACGCCTGCCGGTTGGCTGCGTCGCCGCCTGCAGCGAGGCAGCCCAGGTCGAGCGAAGCCAGGAAGAGACAGCCGGTCTTCCGGCGATGGATGCGTTCCATCCAAGCCACCTGAGCATCCGCAGGCTGCGTGGCGACGTCGTCGATCCAGCCCCGCTCAGCGGCCAGATCATCGGCCTGCCCACCCACCAAGGCCTCCGCCCCGGCGGCCTGGGCGAGGACCCGACAGGCCTCGCCGACGGTCTCCGGCGGGAATCCGGTGGCAAGCGTCTGGAAGGCGAGCGGCTGGAGGGCGTCGCCGCAAAGGATGGCCGTCGCCTCATCAAAAGCGCGGTGGCAGGTGGGCAGTCCCCGCCGCAGGTCGTCGTCATCCATGGCCGGCAGATCGTCATGCACCAGCGAGTAGGCATGAATCATCTCCACGGCAACGGCTGCTGGAACGGCTTGCTCCCAGGTTCCACCGCAGGCCCGAGCTGCTTCCAACGCGAGTGCCGGTCGCAGGCGTTTCCCGGGGGCAAGCAGCACATGCTTCATGGCAGCGACCAGTCGCGGTGCCGCCTCGTCAGAGAACTGCAGGGCGGCTTCAAGTCGCGGGGCCATGAAGGCCTCGACGTTTGCGAGTGTTTTTCGAACCAGACTCTCCGCGTCGGTTGCAGTGGCTGTCGAGGGGGCAGAATTGCCGGAAGAGACGGGGCTATTCATGCTGCAAGCTGGTTGGGGAAAACGCAGGCTGAGAGCGAGCTGTCGCACGCTGAACGAGAGGGTGGCGATTATCGCACAGGTGAGCGACGCACCCGTTCCGCCACCGCCGCTTCTTTTTATGAGTTGTCGTCGGGCTCGTCCATCCCGGGCAGC
>JBDQOY010000028.1:0-6484 GCA_040260935.1 Pirellulales bacterium | reverse complement strand
TGGGGCAACTCGTCGGCAGCAAGAAAGAATTCCGCCGGGTCGAAGTTGGTTTCACCGCCCAAGGCCGGCCCCGCAAGGAAAAATTTCCGACCCATGATGTGCTGACCGATCAGACCTTTCTGGGACTTGTTGGTGAACAGGAACTTGAGGAGAAGAAGCGAATCAGCCGTGGTTTCACCCCGCCCGCACCGCTTGAGTTGCTCCTTGTTGATTCCGCTGGCACGCTGGAGCAGGTGACCGCGACCAATTCAGCAGAACAGGTCGAGGCCTACCTGCCGACCCTTCCTGGCTACACCCCGCCGCAGCCTCAAAATCCTGACATGCTGGGACCAGGTGGGGTTCCCCTCTTTTAACGATGTGCCGGCGGCCCCGGCTTCAGCACACGTCCACGCTTCTCCGTCCAGTGAGTCTCTCTGCCCATGCGACACTTTTCTTGCTCGCCCCGCTGCTGCTGGCATCTCTTGCTCCTCGTGTCCTGCATGCTGGGAGGCACACATCGGGGCTGGCCACAGGAGACAGCACCTGCCAGTCGCATCGATGCACTCCTCGCGGAAGGTGCCCGTGATCGTCTCACGCGGGAACGAGAAGCACTTGCAAAAGACCTCTTCAAGGGACTCTCTTCCGGTTCTCCCGCCTACAAGCAGGCTACCGATGAGGCAGTCACCCACCTCACAACAATCGCCCGCAGCAAGACGGTCGACATCATCGAGAGCGTCAATGCAGCCCTGCTCCTTGGCGAACTCCAGGATTCGAACCAACAACCTCTTGTCGCTGCCACACCGGCCCTTGAAGAGCTTGTGCTCGATGACACCGTCACCCCCGCCGTGCGGGTAGCAGCCCTAAGAGGCCTCACCGTTCGCGGTGAGGTGCTGCGAAGTCGCTCGGCAACCGACGCAGCACGAAACCAGGCCACCGCATTGCTGCCGACCCTGACAGCCGTTTGCACGCTCGGCAACGATTCCCTTCCGTCTACAGGTCGCAATTGGCTCCAGGAGCGAACGCTGGAACTGGCCGCTGATCTGGTCGGGCTGACCGGAGATGACAAGGCAGCCTGGGAACCGCTCAAAACCGCCGTGCTGGAATTGCTGGAAGATGGCAGCCGCCCAATCAATCTTCGGGTTCGGGCGGCGACCGTGGTCAAGGCTCTGGCCAGCAGCGGCAGTGAACTGCCTAGCAAAACGGCCAGTGATCAGATCAACGCGATCGCCGTCGCGGCGGTTCGTGACGACTGGGATGCGATCGAGCGACAGAAACTCGAAGACATGCTCTCGGGAACCACCGGGCAAGAGGTCGCCCCCATGCTGGGTCCAACCGGGGAGCCCCTCGGAAATGAAACTGGCTATCTGCCAGAGGCCAGATGCCTCCAGACAAGCTGGCGGCTGGTCTGTCTCGCTGATGCCATCGACGGCCTTGCAGACGGGATGACTGACGGAAAAGACCAGGCGAAGAAAGATGCCGCTGACCTGCGGCAACTCGGCCTCGACATCTACGAGTCGCCCAAAGACAAGACTGTCTTGGCAGCGATTACAAAACTGATTCCAGAAGCCGCCGCCAAGCTGAAAGCAGTAGAGGAACGGACGCCCGCCGCGGGCGGTTTTACTCCGTTTCAACTCAACTGACGCAACAGAAGTAGACCGAGGGTGGGCACCCTTCACGCACCGGCGGAAACGCTTCGAATCAACCCGTGCTCACTTCTTGATCAGTTCCCGTACGGTCATGCCAGATGGAATCATCGGCAGGACATGTGACTGATAAGGAACCTGCACATCGAGCAGCGCCGGTCCAGGGGCGTCGATCAGCCGGGCGAGGGCAGGTTCAAGGTCGGCCTTTGCCACGATCGATTCTGCCTGCCAGCCAAATCCCTTGGCGATGGCAACAAAATCGGGATACCGCGACTCCGGCGAAATGCCATCCCCTTGGCCACAGGCCTCTGGATTCTGGACCGGGCCGAGATAGGTGTGGGCCCGATTGCCCTTGAAGAAGCGGTCCTCCCACTGCACCACCATGCCGAGGTGCTGATTGTTCAGGAGCAGTACCTTGATCGGAATGTTTTCGCAGACACAGGTCGCCAGCTCTTGGATATTCATCAAAATGCTGCCGTCCCCGTCGATATCGACCACGATCGCATCCGGACGGGCCACCTTCGCCCCCATGGCTGCCGGCAACCCAAACCCCATCGTGCCGAGCCCACTTGAGGAGAGCCAGGTTCGCGGCTCGCGGAAGGTGTAGAACTGCGCGGCCCACATCTGGTGCTGGCCCACGCCAACCGCCACCACGGTCTCACGCTCGGCAGTCAACCGTGAGAACTCCGCAATCGCTTCTTGGGCAAGAATTCCCGGATAGCTCGTGTCGTAGGCGAAGGGATCTTCCTTCTTCCAGGTGGCGATCTGAGCATGCCAGTCTTTCAGCCCATCCTCAGGCGGCTGCACCACCTCGTTGAGCTGCTCCAGGGCGTCGTTGACGTCAGCCACAATCGGCACATGGACCAGTTTGTTCTTATTGATCTCGGATGCATCGAGGTCGATATGCACGATGAACCCACGACTGGCGAACTCTGAGACCTTGCCAGTCACGCGGTCGTCAAAGCGAACCCCGATGGCAATCAGGAGATCGGCCTCATCCACGGCGTAATTCGCATAGACACTTCCATGCATCCCCAGCATGTCGAGCGACAGCGGATCATCGCCAGACAGCGCGCCGAGCCCCATCAGCGTCATCGTGACCGGAATGCCGGTCTTTTCCACGAGCTTTCGGAGATTTGCGGACGCTTCCCCGGCAATCACTCCTCCCCCGGCATAGATCACCGGCCGCTTCGCGCGGCGGATTGCCGCAGCCACTTGGGCGATCTGTTCTGGACGGGCCCGCGGCGGCTCAGGGTGATACCCTGGCAGATTCATCGGCACATCGAAGTTGGCGGCAATCTGTGCCACCTGAATGTCCTTCGGTAGGTCGACCAGTACCGGCCCGGGTCGGCCGGTCGTGGCAATGTGGAATGCCTCCTTCATCACCCGCGGAATGTCTTCAGCAGCGGTGACGAGGTAGTGGTGCTTGGTAATGCCCCGACAGACCTCCACGATCGGCGTTTCCTGAAACGCATCGGTACCGATCACACTGGTGGCGACCTGTCCGGTCAAGGCAACCAGCGGAATGCTGTCGAGTTTGGCATCAGCAATGGCGGTGACCAGATTGAGGGCCCCGGGACCGCTGGTCGCCATGCAGACTCCCGGCTTGCCGGTCGTCCGGGCGTACCCTTGGGCCGCAAAGCCGCCCCCCTGCTCGTGTCGGGGCAAGATCGTGCGGATGCGATCCGCGTAGCGAGTCAACGCCTGATGCAACGGCATGCTCGCTCCACCCGGGTAGGCAAAGACAACCTCAACACCGTGGCGGACGAGCGACTCAACGACTGCGTCGGCTCCACTGAGCAGTGAGTCGGTTCGTGCCTGATCGGGTGCTGTTGCCATCGTGCGGGTCCTCCTGATGCGTTTCCGGCGGCTGCGGCCTGCAGTCGCTCGGGCTGTCATGAATTGGCCCTCTCTGCCCGCCACCCTAACAGGGCTCGTGGGCGGCCAGAGGGCCGGGGGAATTCCATCTCAAATCAACAATACACGAAAACAGGGCCCGGGTCAGCCATCTGCCAGGCTCCGGCGAGGGCAGACCTGGCCGGGCATCCCCTACAATGTGTCCGTGACGGCATCCCCCAAAGACACTGAGGCCGAGTTTTCCACCCCGGCGGCCGATCGGCTGCATGGACTGGCCAGCAGCCTGCGCGGACACAGCGGCTTTGCCGACGTGCTGACCAGCCTCACCCAAGGCCATGGAGCCACCATCGGCGGCACCTGGGGCGCGGCCTGCAGCCTCGCTCTCGCGGGCCTGGCCGCGTCCCGCGACCGGGCCGGCCCGCTGGTTGTGGTCATGCCCCACGCGGTGGAGGCCGACCTGCTTGCTGACGACCTCGCCCTGTTCACCTCGCTGCCGGTCGGTTTACTACCCCCCATTGAGTCATTCGCTGACCCAGCCATGGCCGAGCCGATGGAATCGGATCCGGCAGAGGCTGCCCGCCTGGGGGTGATCAAACGGCTGATCGGCCCGGCCGACCGGTCTCCACAGATTGTGGTCACCTACATTCAGGCCGCCCTGGCCCCAGTTGCCGACCCCCGACAGATTGAGGCCAGCACCCGGCAGCTCGCGGTGGGAGCCAAACTCGACCCGCAGGAACTTGCTGAGTGGCTCACCGCCCGCGGCTGGCGGCAGGTCGATGCCCTCGATGAACCTGGCTGCTTCGCCCGCCGCGGGGGCATCATCGACCTCTTCGCCACCGACTGGGAACGGCCGATCCGGCTTGAACTGGATGACGACGAGATTGAGTCGCTGCGCCGGTTTGACACCATCAGCCAACGCAGCATCACCGCCATCGAGGCCGTTGACCTCACCGCACTGACAGCCACGGCGCCGGAGGCGCGGCGTTCATGGTTGCCTGATGTGATGCCTGCCACCACATGGTGGGCCCTGGTGGAACCGGGTGAACTCACCGAAGAAGCCAACCGGCTGGTCGGCAGGCTGCCAGCCGGCGCAACCCTCACACCCGACGACCTGTTTGCCAGGATCTATCGGTTTCCGTCGGTCACGCTGTCGGCCATCGCCCCGACCAGCCTGGAGGCAACGGCCCACCTGGCGGTCGAAAGCGTCGAGCGATTCACCGGCCAGCTTGAACGGGTCTGCCATGAACTCGATACGGTCGGAAAGGACCAGGAGGTCTGGGTGGTGGCCCCGACCGAGGCCGAGGAACGCCGGCTGGCCGAACTGCTGGCTGCCTCGGCGCCGGCGCAGGCCCGGCGGCTGCACTTCGCCCGCGGCCGGCTCTCAGCCGGGTTCCGACTGGTGCCCGAAAAACTGGTGATCGTCTCGGCAGCAGAACTGTTCCGCCGCCATGAGACCCCGCAGAGCCGGCTGCCAAAACACCGGCTTGCCCGGGCCATCGATACCTTCCTCGACCTCCATGAAGGCGACCTGGTGGTCCACGTCGCCCACGGTATCGCCCGCTACCGCGGTCTGAAACTCCTCGAGAAGCACGGCCGCACCGAAGAGTTCCTCGAACTCGAGTTTGCAGAATCGACCCGCATCTACGTGCCTGCCTCGGCAATCGAACTGGTGCAAAAGTATGTCGGCGGGGGCAAGACCGGACCCAAGCTTGCCAAGATTGGCGGCACCCTTTGGGCCAAACAGAAGCGGGCAGTGGAACGGGCGGTGGCCGACATGGCCGCCGACATGCTGCAGATTCAGGCAGTCCGTTCCCAACGGCCTGGCCGCGCCTTCCCGCCCGACACCCCCTGGCAGACTGCGTTTGAGCAATCCTTTCAGTTTGAACCGACGCCAGACCAGGCCACCGCCATCGAGGCGATTCGGGCTGACCTGGAGCAGCCCAAGCCAATGGATCGGTTGCTCTGCGGCGATGTCGGCTTCGGCAAGACCGAACTGGCCATGCGGGCTGCCTTCAAGGTGGCCGAGGCCGGGGGGCAGGTGGCCGTTCTCGTGCCCACGACGGTCTTGGCCGAACAGCATCGGCGAACCTTCACGGAACGGTTTGCTGAATATCCCTTCACAATCCGGGGTCTCTCGCGACTGACCTCAACGCGTGAGGCCCGAGAAACGCTGGACGGGCTGGCCAGTGGACAGGTCGACATCGTCATCGGCACGCATCGCCTGGCTCAGTCTGATATCCACTTCGCCAACCTCGGCCTGCTGGTGGTGGATGAGGAACAACGCTTTGGGGTTGATGTCAAAGAGCGCCTGAAGGCCCTGCGAGCCAGTGTCGATGTGCTGACCATGACTGCCACGCCGATTCCGCGAACACTGCACATGGCCATACTAGGAATCCGCGATATCTCCAATCTGACCACTCCGCCAGCCAATCGGCTGGCGGTTGAAACCCGAGTCGGCCGGTTTGACGAAACCTTGATCCGACATGCGATCGACCGCGAACGGGCTCGAGACGGCCAGGTGTTTTTTGTCCACAACCGGATTCAGGACATCAAAAAGGTTGCCGACGCCATTCACCGCATCGTGCCCGACATCTCAATCGGTATCGCCCACGGCCGACTCTCCGAAACCGAGCTCGAACAGGTCATGGTCGACTTCGTGGCCGGCCGCACCGAATTGCTGCTGGCCACCACCATCATCGAAAGCGGGCTCGACATCCCGCGAGCCAACACGATCTTCATCGACGAAGCGGACCATTACGGGCTGGCTGATCTCCATCAACTGCGGGGCCGGGTCGGCCGCTCCCATCACCGGGCCTACTGCTACCTGCTGGTACACGAAGCGACCCGGCTGACCTCGACTGCCGCCCGCCGCCTGCGGGCGATTCAGGAATTTTCAAGCACCGGGGCGGGGTTCTCGCTGGCCATGCGGGATCTGGAAATTCGCGGAGCAGGCAACCTCTTGGGAACCCAGCAGAGTGGTCACATCGCCACTGTTGGCTACGAAC
>JBDQOY010000352.1:0-5077 GCA_040260935.1 Pirellulales bacterium | reverse complement strand
GGCGTCGCATCCTCTGCATGAGTCGCGGGTGGTCGGTTCGGACAAAAAACCCGAGTCGCCGCATCAGATGGCCGAATTTACCGGAACGCTCGCCAGTTACTCTGCCCGCTGGTCTTTTTTCACCTACCTCGGGGCGATTGCCTGCGGCGCGGCCCTGCTTGCCCTGCCGGCAGCTCGGGCCGCTGACCAGCCGCCCCTGGCGTTCATCGATGCGATCTTCACCGCCACCAGCGCCTGCTGCGTCACCGGACTGACGGTCCGGTCGACCCTCGAAGATTTCTCACCCTTCGGGCAGGGGGTGATCTTGCTGCTGATTCAGCTTGGCGGGCTCGGCATCATGACGATCACCACGCTGTTGCTCTTCCAGATCGGGGGGCAGGCGACCGTCCGGCAGCGGGCCGTTATTTCTGAAACGCTGGGGATCAAGACGGGACGGGGAATCCGGCGACTGGCGTTGATGGTGCTGGTCGTCGTGCTGGTGGCGGAAACAGTCGGTTTTCTGCTGCTCGCCGCGGCCACCTGGGACAGCAGTGCTCCGCTTGAGGTGGTCTGGCGGGCTGCGTTCCATTCGGTCTCGGCATTTTGTAACGCCGGGTTTTCGCTTGGGGACGACAGTCTGGTCGCCTACCGCGACGACGTTTCGGTCAATCTGATCGTCTGTGGGCTGGTTCTTGTGGGTGGCCTCGGGTTTCCGGTGATTTTTGACATTTTTTCCAGGCTCTCCCGCCGAGAACCGCTCTGGGAACGGCTCCACATGCACTCCAAGCTCATGCTGTTGGGCACGGCCGGGCTGCTTGCCTTCGGCGCCATCAGCTTCTGGGCATTGGAGTGGGATGGCGTTCTGGCTGGACGGCCACTCACGTCGCGGCTGCTCTCGGGGCTGTTCCATTCCACCACCTGCCGCACGGCCGGCTTCAATACGGTCGACTATGGCACGCTCTCTGGGGCGACCCTGTTCCTGACGATTCTGCTGATGGCCATTGGGGCCGGCCCCGGGTCGACCGGTGGCGGCTTCAAAGTGAGTACTTTCATGACCCTCTTGGTGCAGGCCGGGGCCAGTTTTCGGGGGCAGGAGCGGGCCAACTTTGCCAAGCGGACCATTCCCGAGCGAGCCATTGAGCGAGCGACGGCCACCGCCCTCATCTTTGGCGCGATTGCCATCTCGGCACTCGTGGCCCTGCTGGTGGTCGAAAACGGCCAGCTGGCCGCCGAGCGGCCCCGCTGGTTTCTTGACGCGCTCTTTGAATGCATCTCGGCCCTCGGCACGGTCGGCCTGTCGACCGGCATCACCGCAGCCTTGTCGGTTCCCGGCAAGGCAATTCTGATTGTGCTGATGTTGCTGGGGCGGCTCGGTCCGATCACCGTGGCGGTCGCGTTGTCTCGACAGCGGCCGGCTTACCAGCCCAACTATCCAGAGGAGGAGCCGCTTGTCGGCTGATACGCGATGGCTTCGACCAGTAACCGACGGTTCATCATGCTTGGGATGGGCTCCTTCGGCTCAGCCCTTGCCGCCCGGCTGGCGGCCAACGGCTGCCGCGTCACCGGCGTTGACCAGCGGCGGGATCGGCTCGATGCGGTGAAGAATGTCATTCACGAAGCGATCATCGGCGATGCCACCGACCGCGAACTGCTGGAAAACCTTCCCATCAAAGACTCCACGTCGGTCTTCATCTCACTGGGTGAGACGATCTCGCGGTCGCTGCTGGCCACGCTGCATGTCAAAGAGTTGGGGGCCCGGGACATCATCGTGAAGGGGGTGACGAAGGAGCACGGCAAGATCCTCTCGCATCTGGGTGCCAACCGGGTGGTGTTTCCGGAGGAGGAGGTTGCCCGCGAACTCGCGGACAAGTCGAGTTGGCCGAACGTGCTCGACTTCCTGCCGATTGATCCGGAGTACAGCGTGGTTGAAATCACTGTGCCGGAGTCATTGGAAGGAAAAACCCTGGCTGAAGCTGATCTGCGAAACAAGGTGGGCGTCTTCGTGCTCGGCCTGCGGGATGTGATGCAGGGCCGCTTCCAGATGTTTCCCGAAGGGCGGACCAAACTGATTCAGGACCAGATTCTGCTGGTGATCGGCAAAGAGGACGAGTTGGCCCGCCTCCGCGAGATGACCTGACCATTCCGGCGGTCGTTGTGAACGCAGAAAACCTCTGGCTTTTCTGCGTGAGCTCTGTTGGAAAAAGGCCAGGAGGGCTTTTTCCAAACACAGACAGCCTCCTACTCCTGTCCTGGAATGCCCGGGGGTAAGTCGGGCAGGTCGATCGAAATCTCGGCTGGCGGTGGCGCGGTGTTGCTGGCTGGGGCCGGGGTGACGTTGGGATCAAACTTTGGTGTGTTGATCCCCATGCGGGCAGCCAGGTCGGCGGTGAGCGAGAGGGGCTCGCCAGCGTCTGCCGGGCGAAGTTCGAGCAGGGTCACGCTCCACTCGTTTTGAAACTTCTTTCCTTCGACGACAACCACGCCGCTAGCCTTGGGCCCGCTGACAGGAATTTGCATCGCGGCAATTCCATCGACTTCGTTGGCCCGTCCGGTGATGGCTCCTTGCCAGTCGATGGGCTGGCCGAGCAACTCACCAGCCCGGTCGTTGAGGCCGACCTCTTCCTTGGCCATTCCGACGAGGGGATGATCAGCCAGCCTGCTGCAGCCGACAGCCAGCCAGACCAGACTCAGCAAGCCGAGCCCACGGCAGATATTCCTCATCCTCAGCATAACGGTTCCTCCTTGAGCATGAGGGTGTGAGAACGCAGGCAGTGCCGACGAGTTCAGCGGCCGTTCTGATCAGTCAGGGCGGCCGTCCGTGGACACCCCGGAGCGCTCACGAGGCGTCATTGGCCCGACACCAGGCGATCTTTTCAGCGGTGGTTGTGGGCAAAGCTCCAGAAGTCTTCTTCGGCTTTTCCGCCTGTGGTTCTGGAGTCGGCTCGGCGGCGGCCGCAACAACCGGTTCCGGTTCGGCCGCTGGGGCTGCTTCGGCCGGAGCCGCTGGAGCGGCACCACCTCGGGCCCGGGCAAGAATGTCAGCGGTCGACAGTTTGCCGGCCGGCTTGGCCGCGGGCTTGGCAGCACTGCCTCGGGCGGCAGCCAGGATGTCTGCGGTTGAGGCCCGCTTGCCAGCGGCAGCCTTGGCGGCTGGCTTCTTTGCTGCCGGTGCCTTGGCAGGAGCAGCCGCGGCAGGTTTTTCGGGCTTCGGCCTCGGCTCGGTCACCACCGTGAGGTGCGAGGGGTCGATGTCGTACCAGCCGATGTTGTTGTACTGGTCGAACTCCACCAGGCAGCGGCCGTTCATGTTGACGGTTCGAACCGTTCCGGTGGCTTCGGCGAACCGGGCCAGTTCGGGCGCTCGTGAGTTGATCACCACGTATTTGTCTGTCCACTCGGCTTTTAGCCGCTCAATCACATCAAACATCGCCACCTTCCGTCAGCCAGCAGTGAGACGCCGTCCAGCGGTTGCCTGGCAACCGCCACCCCCTTCAATCTGACTGATCGGCGGGCTGCTCGCAAGATGCCGGGGGAACGGCGGTGAAGCCGGACGGCCCCACCCGATAGGACCAGTTGCTGGTTGCAGGCAGATTCGACCCGGCACCTGGGGGCGGCTGAATGCTGATCTGGCTGCCTGAGGGACGTTCTTCCGATTCGTGGCGACCTGGTCGATAGGTCGAGCCAAGCCAGTCTGGGGGCTCCTGGATGCGGCAGGCTATCTCAGCCAGCACGGTGTCAACAGTGTCGGTGGCAGCAGTCAGACTGGCAGAAAAATGCGACCGTCCGGCCTGGCCGACGGCCACCAGAGCTGGGCCGGATGCGGTTTCGGTCACCATGATTTCGGTGAATACCGGTGAGGCAGGCCAGCGGTCGGAGAGGGGTGGGCCAGCGGCGGTCCCCTCCACCGACTCCCAGGCCGGCTGTCCATCGATGAAAAACCGATGCCCCCAGCGGTCATCACGCCAGTCGAAACGCACCTCCAGCCGGCCGGTTGTCAGGCAGACTGGCTGTCGCTGGGGTGGTGGGGCAAGCGAATTGGTGGGCGGTGGCATCGGTTGTGAGTGGTTTAGGACGTGATGCGAGCCTGGGACTGCAACGGACCGCTTTCAGCGAGGACGTTCCCCTCTGCCGGTCAGCACGCTACGTTTTGGTTGTACTCGATCTGAGGAGGTCCCGTGGAATCACGCCGTTCGGTCGGCTGGCCGATCCTGCTTGGGGTGGTGCTGATCGGTTCGATCATCACACTGGGGGTCGGCTGGGTGCTGGTCAGCATTGCAGCTGCTCTCGGCTCAGAAAATGCCGCCTTCTACTGGGCCGTGCTGGCGGTTGGGGTCTCGCTGCTGGTGCTCGTGCTGGTCGGAGTGATTGTCTATCTGGCGTTGGCCGTCAAGGCGATCGCCCTGTCGCAGCGGCAGAGCAACTTCATCGATAGTGTGACGCATGAACTGAAAAGTCCGCTGGCGTCACTGAAGCTGTATCTCCAGACGCTGACCCGGCGTCCGGTGCCAGCGAGCGAACAGGCCGACTTTCATCGGTTCATGCTCCAGGATGTCGAACGCCTCGACACCCTCATCGATCACCTGCTCGACGCTGCGAAAACGATGCATCAGCCGACGCCGGCCCGGGGCGAGGCGACCGCGCTCCTGCCCGTGTTAGAGCAGGCGGCGGAGCGAGTGGCGAAGCGTCATGGGGTGGAGCCGACGACAATTGGCATTACGGCAGCCCCAGCGGCGGCGGAACTCCGGGTGCAGGGCCGGGTGGCCGATCTGGAGATCGTCTTCCGGAATCTCATCGACAATGCGGTGAAGTATTCACTGCCGACGCCTCACGTTGAGGTCACGCTCGAAGCGGCTGCTCGCGGCCGGGTGGTGGTGCGGGTGGCTGACAATGGTCCCGGCATTCCTCTGGCTGATCGCACGCAGGTGTTCCGGCGGTTTGTACGGCTGGGAAGTGAATTGGAGCGGGCCACGCCGGGGACTGGCCTCGGCCTGTTTCTTGTGAAATCGATCGTCAAGCAGTTGCGGGGCCGCGTCACGGTTAAGGGCCGGTTGACCCGTCGGGGCACGGTGCTGGAAGTGGAATTGCTGCAAGCAATCGC
>JBDQOY010000351.1:0-8832 GCA_040260935.1 Pirellulales bacterium | reverse complement strand
GCCGTAGGTGAAGCCACCGACATTCTTGAAGATCGGGCAGACATTCAGGCAGGCCCCGCAGCGGATGCAGTGCAGGGCGTCCCGCTGCTCCGGATCGGCCAGCAAGGCGGTCCGGGAGTTGTCGAGGAGCACCAGGTGCATCTCCTCTGGCCCGTCTACTTCACCATCCCGACGAGGCCCCGCATACAGCGTGTTGTAACAGGTAAGAGGCTGCCCAGCGCCAGCCGTGGCCAGCATCGGGAGCAGCACCGCGAGGTCATCCAGATTGGTGACGACCTTCTCAATGCCCGACAAGGCAATGTGCACCCGAGGCAGGGCGGCGGTCAGCCGGGCGTTGCCCTCGTTCTCGGTGATCGAGATCTGCCCGGTCTCGGCGACCAGAAAATTGGCCCCTGTAATGCCAACGTCAGCATCCACGTAGAGCTGCCGCATGTAGCGGCGGGCGATCATCGTCAGTTCTTCAGGGCTGTCGGTCGGCTCGCTGCCGAGGTGCTCCTTGAACAGGTCACTGATCTCATCCCGGCGGACGTGCATGCAGGGAAAGACAAAGTGGTACGGAGGTTCGCCCCGGAGTTGCTGGATGAACTCACCGAGGTCACTCTCCACCACGCCAAAACCTTCGCCCTCCAGCAGGGCATTGAGGTGAATCTCTTCACTCGTCATGCACTTGCTTTTGACGATCGCCTTGGCCTTGGCCTCGCGGACAAGTCGCAGGATGATCGCCTGCGCCTCGCTGGCATCCCGAGCCCAGTGCACCTGGCCGCCGCCGGCCTCGAAGTTGGCGACGAAGCGGGGCAGCAGTTCATCGAGCCGGTTGACGGCCGACCATTTGGCCAGGCTGGCGGCATCGCGGGCATGCTCCCAGTCGCGGAACCGGGCCTTCTGGGCATCCCGATTGACGTAGTACCCGCCCAGTGCCT
Source organism: Pirellulales bacterium (assembly GCA_040260935.1). Lineage (GTDB taxonomy): Bacteria > Planctomycetota > Planctomycetia > Pirellulales > UBA1268 > UBA1268. The sequence continues at coordinate 7,912 of JBDQOY010000351.1, read as the reverse complement.
TGCGCACAAAAAGCCTGTGGCCCAGGTCGCGAACGTGGGCCGCAGCATCGCTCAAAAACCGCTTCTTGGCGGTACGGGGAGAGGCTGCTTCAGCTGCCGCTGGCGACAGGGATTCCGGAGGGGAAGAGATGGTTGCCATAACCCTATCATAGCCGCAAGCGGGTCAATTTCAGGGGCGATCCCGCAGCCGAATGCTGGTGGCCAGCAGTCATCGGCCCTTCGCTTTCCCGGCCGCCTTGGATTTGGCCCTGTTTTCACGGTAGAACTTAGAAGGAGTTCTCGAGGTGCTGGCTTCTTCACGGCAGTTGGTCGTGAAGCCACCCCGAGGCACTGCGGAACCCCCCGATGGAACATCTTCTTGCCCCAGCCGCACTCGACCGCCTGTTCTGGCTGGGTGGTGCCTGGCTTGTCCTCTGTGTGGCCTGGACGGCAGCCTGCCTCTGGATTGCCGAAGATGCTGAAGACATCCTCGGCAAGGCGATGCCCTGGCACCTTGGGTTCGTGGCTGCCGGAAGCGTGTTCCTCGCTATCAGTTTCATGTGGGGGATCGCCACAACCCCGCTCTTCTGGCTGGTCTTTCTCGCTGGCGTCACCCTCTACATCATCGTTCGCGACAAAAAGGCTCCCTCGCAGGAACGCATTTTCAGCGTTCACTTCCTGCGGAAGAATCTTTTAAAGATCGCAGACAAACTGGGCGTGGGCGAGAGCGTCAAAAAGGTGCTGAACAAGTCGCCTGCGGAACTCCTCAGTAGCAAGACGGAAAGCACCGTCATTCTTCTCAAGAAGGACGGCACCCCTATTGATGGTCAGACCGGCAGCCTCGATCGGGCCGCCTCGAAGGCGGTTCAGAAGGTGCGAGACCTGTTTCAACAAGCGATTGCCGCAGGGGCGACTGACGTTCACTTTGAGCCGAAGAGTGGTGAAGAGGTAGCGGTCCGCTGCCGCGTCGACGGCGTCATGCAAAACATGACCGTTCTCTGGGCCGCGGAAGGCCGGTCGTCGGTCTCGGCCCTCAAGGTGCTGGCCGACATGGATATCGCGGAACGGCGGCGGCCACAGGACGGCACGTTTGCGGTGCTCTTCAAGGGCCGGAAGTTCGATGTGCGGGCCGCCTCGGGGCCAACCAACTTCGGGGAGAAAATGGCCCTGCGACTGCTCGACTCGGACGGTGCCATTGTCAAGCAGGGGCTCGAGGGGATTGGCATGAGCCAGTCGGTCACCAAGCAGATGCGGCAGATCAACCACCAGCCGCACGGCATGCTGATCGTCTGCGGCCCGACCGGCTCGGGGAAGACCACCACGCTCTACACCGCTCTGGGCGAAATCGATGTCTTTTCCCGGAACATCGTCACGATTGAAGACCCCATCGAGTACCGGCTCGACAACATCTCGCAGACGGCAGTGAACGTGGCGGCTGACCTGACCTTCGCGAAGATCCTCCGCTCGACGCTCCGACAAGACCCCGACGTCATCCTCGTCGGTGAGGTTCGCGACAAAGAGACTGCCGAGATCGCCATGCAGGCAGCCCTGACCGGCCACTTCGTCTTTACCACCCTGCATGCCAACGACTCGGCCACGACCGTCACGCGACTCCTCGACATCGGCATCGACTCCACGCTGATTCAATCGGCGGTGTCGGCGGTCCTGGCCCAGCGATTGGTGCGGGTGCTCTGCAAACGCTGCAAGGAGGCCTTCACCCCGCCGCCGGAATTTCTGCAAAAACTTGGTGTCCCCGCCGGCCAACAACTGACGCTCTACAAAGAGACGGGCTGCCCGAAATGCATGGAAACAGGCTACAAGGGCCGGACTGGCATTCACGAACTCTTGGTGTTCAACACCGACATCCGTGACCTGCTCGTCGGCCGCCCCTCGATTCAGGACATCCGCGCAGCCGGACGCAAAGCCGGCATGAAGACCCTCAAGCAGGCCGGCCTTCAAAAGGCGGTCGCGGGGATCACCAGCCTCAACGAAGTGATGCGGGTTGCGAAGTAGCGAGCCTTCTCAGGAAACCAACTGATGACCATGCCTGTAGCCGGGCTGATGCAGACCCTCGGCGACCTCCTCGTCCTTGCCATCGTGCTCGGCACGGCTGCCTATGGCGTCTCCAGCGGCCTGTTCATTGCCACTATCGTCGGCATGCAGGCGCTGACCGCCGTCATGATAGCCCTCGGCTTTTTCCAGCCGTGCGCCGCATTGTTGATCTCGCTCGACATGCCACCGGTCTACGCGGTGCCAGTGGCCTTCGGCCTACTCGCCCTCGGCACCGCTGTGATCCTGCGGCTGCTGATTGGCCGCTACGTTCCCTCCGACGCTGTCTCATTTGAACCGCTTGTCGACAAGGTGGGCGGGGGCCTGCTCGGCGGCATCGCCGGCATCATCGCCGCTGGTGGCGTGCTGCTCGCCCTGTCGATCCTGCCGCTGCCGGCCACGCTGCGGCTTGCGCCTGACGCCTTGCGGTTTGATCCGGGCAGCGGTCTGCTGCGAACCTTTGCACGAGTTGCTGTTCCCGACAAGACACAGCAGCAGATTCTGCTTGACGGTGATCTGGGGGGCGAGGATGGAAACGGCTGGGCAGTGGTGACATTCGATGAAGCCACCGGTGTCGCCCAGTATCCGGAGAAGCCTGTCCCGCCAGAACCACCCGCCGATGGATCAGAGCCGCCAATATTCGACCCGCCACCACCCGGCATCTGGAGTGAGCCCTTCGCGGATCGCAACGGCAACGGCACCCGCGATGAGTCCGAAGCATTTCTCGACTACGTGCCCGACGGCACGTTCACCAAGGCCGCCCTCACGCAGCCGAGGCTTCCGCCCGACCATACCTACGTTGGCCAGAGCGAAGCATTCTTTGTCGGCCTCCGCGAACGCTACCTGAACAACCAGTGGGAACGCTGGACCCTCACACCCGTCGCCTGGGGCGACCTCTACCCAGAGGACCTGAGCGACGAAGCGGACACCGACTCGGCCGCCAGTGAGGATGCGGCAGAAGAACCTTGACAACGAAGTCGACGCCGACTCGACCGTGAGTGAACCGGTTCGAAGTGAGGCTGCCAGCCGCAGCGGATTCCACCGCAATCAGGCCGGTGCGGCCTCAACGGTACCGGCCAGCACTTCGGCCAGATGCACCGTCCGCAGGCGTCCACCGTCCCCGCTGCGGCAACCCTGCTTGGACAGCCAGCCGTCAAGCTGCAACTGGCAGCTCGGATCACTGGACACGATGTAGTCGCATTCCGTCCGTGTCAGGGAGGTGCCCTTCACCTCGGCCATGGCGGTCGAGATCATCGGAAACTTCACGCTGAACAGGCCGCCGAAGCCACAGCAGCTTTCTGCCTCGTCGCACTCAATCAGTTCCAGATCCTTGACCGCCTGGAGCAACTGCCGCGGTTCATCCCGAATGCCGAGCTCGCGCAGGCCGTGACAGCCATCATGGTAGGCGACCCGGTGCGGAAACCGAGCCCCGACGTCGGTGACCCCGAGTTTCTTGACCAGGAACTCGCCAAACTCAAACGTCTTGGCCGCCAGATCGAGCGCTGCCGTCTCATGAGCGGTGCCCTCGAGCAGCTGCAGATAGAAAACCCGCATCATGGCCACGCAGGACCCGCTTGGGCCGACCACCGCTTCCGCATCGGCGAAAATCTCGACGGCCCGGGCTGCCACGGCCCGGGCCTCATCCCAGTAGCCCGCGTTGAAACTCGGCTGGCCGCAGCAGGTCTGGGCATCCCGAAACGTACAGGTGTGTCCGAGCCGCTCAAGGACGGTTGCCACGGCCAACCCCACGCGGGGAGCCATCTGGTCAACAAAGCAGGGAATGAAAAGGTCGACGTTCATGCGCTTTAGTGTAGCCAGCGTCGGCGGGCAACCCAGTCGATTCTCCGGTCAATCGACTGACAGAAAGCGATCAGGCCTTCCGCGCGATCGCCCGGACCATCGCCGCCCCCATGTCGGCCGGGCTTTCAGCGATTTCGATGCCGGCATCCCGGAGCGCTTCCAGTTTGGCCTCGGCCGTTCCCTTGCCACCCGAGATGATCGCACCGGCATGGCCCATGCGTTTCCCGGGCGGAGCCGTCCGGCCGGCAATGAAGGCCGCCACCGGCTTGGTGACATGTTCCTTGACGAACGCGGCGGCCTCTTCTTCGGCCGACCCGCCAATCTCACCCATCATCAGAATCGAATGGGTGTCCGGGTCTTCCTCGAAGAGTTTGAGGATGTCGATAAAGCTTGAGCCAACCAGCGGATCACCACCAAGGCCAACGCAGGTGCTCTGCCCATGCCCCAGTTGGGTCAACTGCCAGACCGCCTCATAGGTCAGCGTCCCCGAGCGACTCATCACCCCGACGTGGCCAGGGGTATGGATGTAGCCCGGCATGATCCCGATCTTGCATTCACCCGGCGTGATCACCCCGGGGCAGTTGGGCCCGACCAGCCGGCTGCCTGAGGCTTCCACCACCGGCATCACCCGCGCCATGTCGAGCACCGGGATGCCCTCGGTGATGGCAATCACCAGCTCGATACCGGCCGCCACTGCCTCAAGTATGGCGTCAGCAGCAAAGGGGGGCGGCACGAAGATCATCGTGGCATTGGCGCCGGTGGCATCGCGGGCTTCGGCAACGGTGTTGAAGACCGGCAGATCAGCGATCGTTTCCCCGCCCTTCCCCGGCGTCACGCCACCGACCATGCGGGTGCCGTACTCAAGGCAGCCCCGGGTATGAAACTCACCGACCTTGCCGGTGATGCCCTGACAGAGAACGCGGGTGTCGCGGTTGACGAGAATACTCATGGAAAAACCCGATGGCGGAAGCCGACGTGCGGCAAAACAAGAAACGAAACAGGGTCAGGCCTTGACTGCGGCAACAATTTTTTGCGCCGCATCGGTGAGGCCATCAGCGGTGATGATCGACGTGCCACTGGAAGCAAGAATCTTCTTGCCCTCTTCGACTTCAGTGCCCTCCAGGCGAACCACCAGCGGTACCGTGAAGCCAACCGTCTTGGAGGCTTCGACCAGCGCAGTCGCAATCGTGGTGCATCGCATGATGCCCCCAAAGATGTTGACCAGAATGCCTTTGACATTGGCATCGGAAAGGATGATCCGGAAGGCCTCGGTCACCTGCTCGACATTCGCCCCACCCCCAACATCGAGGAAGTTGGCTGGCTCCCCGCCGTGGTACTTGATCAAATCCATGGTGCTCATCGCCAGCCCCGCCCCGTTGACGAGGCAGCCAATTTCACCACTGAGTTTGACGTAGGAGAGCCCCGCCGCAGCCGCCCGGATTTCCGCGGGCTCTTCCTCGGCCTCATCCCGCAGGGCTGCAATGTCTTTGTGGCGAAACAGGGCGTTGTCGTCGAAGGTCATCTTGGCATCGAGGGCCACCTGTGTGCCTTCCTGGGTGAGCACCAGCGGATTGATTTCGAGCAGGGAGGCATCGAGCTCAACGAAGGCCTTGCAGAGGGCCCGAAAGAACTGCTCGGCATACCGCCAGCTCTTCGTTGGCAGAGCAAGCTTGGAGGCCAACAGCCGGGCCTGATAGGCCCCCAGGCCACGATCGGGATCAAAGGGCTCGGACAGGATCAGTTCTGGCGTCTTGGCTGCCACCTCCTCAATGTCCATCCCACCGGCCGTGCTCGCAATGAGCACCGGCGAGCCAGCGGCCCGGTCGACCAGAATGGCACAGTAGAGTTCGCGGTCGATGGCACAGCCGCTTTCGACGAACACGTGCCGGACGGTCTGCCCCTCCGGACCGGTCTGGATCGTCACCAGCGTCTTGTCGAGCAGGCCCGCAGCAATCCGAGCGACGTCGTCCGCCGATGTGGCCAGCTCAACACCCCGCTGCTCAGACCCCTGCACCTGGCCCTTGCCACGGCCACCGGCATGGATCTGGGCCTTGACGGCACAGACAGGCGCCCCAAGCGCGGTGTAGGCCGCGGCAGCCTCCTCGGGTGTCCGGGCGACCTTCCCTTCAAGCACCGGTACGCCGGCGGCCCGGAGCAGGTCCTTGGCCTGATATTCATGGATTTTCATGGCGGCACTTCCTGACAACAGCTGGAACGACGCCCGCCGCACCCCGTCATGGGGCCGTGGGCCGATTGATCTCCCCAATATGGCAGGAACAAACCGGCCTTCCAACCGCCGCCAACGAACCGCTGCCCAGAGGGCACTTTGCCGCAGCCCAGCGACTCGCCACACCATAGATCTGACACCACGACAACGTGCCCGCTGCGGTCAGCCCTGACAATCCAGGCAGACTGAGCGAAACAAGCCGACCCGGTCTCCCGGGGCCTCGCTGGTTGACCGGGCCTCAGGGCTGAGTGCTCCGGAAAGATCTCTTTCCTTCGGCAGACAAAACAGGGAAAAGCCACTCTGCCTGAACCGGCCTGAGAAGGCATCCCTTACCCACCCGCTCGTCATGCCACTTACCCTCCACCGCCCTGACTGTGAGGAGCAGCACCACAGCGAGATCGCGATTCTCGGGGCGGGCTTTGCGGGCATCTGCATGGCGATCCGCCTGCGGCAGCAGGGGCACCGTGATGTGGTCCTGTATGAGAAGGCGGCGTCACTCGGTGGCACCTGGCGGGACAACACCTACCCCGGCTGTGGCTGTGACGTGCCATCGCACCTCTACAGCCTGTCGTTTGCCCGCAACCCCGACTGGTCACGGACCTACGCCCCTCAGCATGAGATCCTGGTCTATCTCAAAAACGTCGCCACCCGGTACCGGCTTGAGAAGGCAACCCGGTTCAACACCGAGATTGTCGACCTCCGCTGGCAGGCCACAGCCGGTCGCTGGGAGCTGACTGCCGCAGATGGCCGCCAGTTCACCGCCGGTGTGGTGATCTCGGCAATGGGTGGCCTGCACATTCCCTCAACGCCAGACCTGCCTGGCCGGGACACGTTCCGCGGGGTGGCCTTCCACTCGGCCCGGTGGCGACACGACATCGACCTCACCGGCAAACGAGTGGCGGTCATCGGCACCGGCGCCAGCGCCATCCAGATCGTGCCGGAGATTGCCCCGCGGGTAAAACAGCTCACGGTGTTCCAACGCACGCCAGCCTGGATTCTCCCCCGCAACGATCGCCTGACCACGCCCTTCAGCCGCTGGGCGATGCGGTACGTGCCGGGCCTGCAGACGCTCCGGCGGCTGAGCCAGTATTGGGCAGCCGAGCCGATCGCAGTTGGCTTCTCCCTCAAACCGAAGGCACTGGGGAGCAGCCAGAAACGGGCCGACCGATTCATGCGAAGTCAGATCGATGATCCGGCGGTTCAGGCTCAACTCGTACCCCCCTACTCCATTGGTTGCAAGCGGGTGCTGCTCTCCGACACCTTCTACCCAGTGCTGAATCGACCCAACGTCGACCTGGTCACCCGATCGATTGCCAGACTCACCCCGGATGGCCTCGTCACCGGGAACGGAAACCACTGGCCAGCCGATGTGCTGATCTACGCAACGGGCTTCAAGCCCTTCAACCCGACCCATCAGGTCCGGATTGCAGGCCGTGACGGTCGGGTGCTGGCGGACGACTGGGCGGGCGGGCCCGAAGCCTTCAAGGGTGTCGCGGTTGCAGGCTACCCCAACTTTTTCATGCTGATGGGCCCCAACTCCGGGCTGGGGCACTCGTCGATTCTACTGATGATCGAGGCCCAGGTCGGGTACATCAGCCGGTGCCTACGGTGGCTGAAACGGGCCCGCTGGCGGGGCGGCCCCATGCGGGCGATCGAGGTCCGACCGGAAAGCCAGCGGTCATACAATGCGTGGTTGCAGCAACGGTTCACGGGAACGGTCTGGAACCGTGAGCCTGAAGCGAATCACGGCAGCTGTTCCAGTTGGTACCAGACTGCCAGCGGCAAGAACTTCACCCTCTGGCCAAGTTTCGCGACGGCCTATCTCTGGGCGATGCGGCGGCCTGACCCCAGCTGTTT